>CAZYQA010000160.1:0-2991 GCA_964649555.1 uncultured Muribaculaceae bacterium | reverse complement strand
GCCGGAATTTGAAATATTTGTAGGTAGCCCTTTAGTGAGATTAGATACTATTGATATATTATATACCGATGTTAATAATGGAGAAGCAATTGCTTTGTTTAATTCATTAGATCTTTTGGAATTTGCAATCAATAATGGTAATTTTTCAAGGATGGAGAGTGTGGAAATAGGAAATGAGATAATAATAAAATTTAAATAGGAGATATAATAATGACAAATAATAGTAGAAAGGAGCAAATGGAAGCATTTGGTAGATTATTGGACGTGATGGATGAGTTGAGAGAAAAATGCCCATGGGATAGGGAGCAAACACTAGATTCTCTTAGACCCCTTACTATTGAAGAGACTTACGAATTGAGTGATGCTATTATTAACCATGATACAAATAATATATCTAAAGAGTTGGGAGATTTACTGCTCCATATCGTATTTTATTCTAAAATAGGGGAGGAGAACAATGAGTATAATATTGTTACAGTAATAGACTCTTTATGTAATAAGCTCATATATAGGCATCCTCATGTATTTGCTCAAACACAAGTTCAGGGGTCGGGAGAGGTGGTTCAAAATTGGGAAAAATTAAAGACAAAGGAGAAAGATGGAAATAAGAGAATACTTAGTGGAGTACCAGCTTCTTTGCCGGCTATGATAAAAGCATATAGAATGCAAGACAAAGCAAGAGCAGTGGGGTTTGACTGGGATGAGAAAGAGCAGGTGTGGAGTAAAGTGGAAGAGGAATTGGGAGAGTTCAAAGAGGAGTTAAATAAATTATCAACTAATATTTCTGATAAAGAAAAATATGTATCCTTAGCAGAGAAAGAGCTTGGTGATTTCCTGTTTTCGATAATAAATGCAGCAAGATTGTATGACTTAAATCCAGATACAGCCTTAGAGGAAACTTGTAAAAAATTCAGAAGAAGATTTACTTATCTTGAAGAGAAAACTATCAGGCAAGGGAGAGATTTAAAAGATATGACATTGGAGGAGATGGATATAATTTGGGATGAAGCAAAAAAAATGGAAAAGGAGTAATAAAGATGAATTGGAAGGAACGCACACAAATTTTAATTGGAGAGAGTGGGCTGGAGAAGCTAAAAAAATCAACAGTTATGATAATCGGACTAGGTGGAGTTGGGGCTTATGCTGCTGAAATGATATGTAGGGCTGGGGTAGGCAGGATGATAATTATGGACTCTGATACTGTAAATATAACAAATAAGAATAGGCAACTAGTGGCTTTAGATAGCACCATCGGTAAATATAAAACAGATGTTCTAGGGGCAAGATTATTAGATATTAATCCTGAGTTGGAGTTGCAAATTATTGAAAAATATCTTGAAGAAGATAATATAGAAGAGATATTTAAGAGTGTAAATTATAAAATAGATTTTGTAGTTGATGCAATTGATACATTGGCTCCCAAATTAGCATTGATTAAATACTGCGTGTTTAATGGTTATAAACATATATCATCTATGGGTGCAGGGGCTAAATTGGATGCAACAAAAATAAGAATTGCAGATTTATCAAAGTCATATAATTGTCCTTTGGCTTATGTGATAAGAAAAAAACTTAGAAAAGATAAGATATATAAAGGGTTCAATGTCGTTTTTTCTGAAGAGTTACCAGATAGAAATGCAATATTACCCGTAGATAATGAGAGAAACAAAAAAAGCCAAGTTGGCACTATTTCATATCTTCCGGCTGTTTTCGGTTGCATTTGCGCACAAGGTGCTTTAGATTATCTTTTGGGCAGTTCGCAAAATTAAATGATTAATGTATGGCAAAAAATAGTACCTTTGCAAGTCTGAAAAAAATAATATGCAAGTAATAGTTAAAGAGGTAAGTAACCCTAACGAATTTAAAGAATTTTACACATATCAGAATAAGCTGTATAGTGGTGTTTCTGAGTATGTTCCCACGTTGGATATAGACCAAAAAAACACCTTGAAGAATGATCCTGCTTTGGAATATTGTACAAGGAAATTATGGCTTGCTTATAAAGGTGATAAAATTGTTGGTAGAATTCAAGCTATAGTGAACCCAAGATATAATGAGTATTATGATCTTAAAAGGGTAAGATTCGGTTGGTTTGATTTTGAGGATGATGTTGAGGTTGCAAAAGCACTATTGGATACAGCTTCAGCGTGGGGAAAAGAGCAAGGGATGAATGAAATTCATGGTCCTTTAGCTTATAATACACTGGGAAGGCAAGGTATGTTGATAGAGGGATTTGAGAATACTCCCCCTACAACTTGTTTATACAACTTCCCATATTACCCTCAGTTTATGGAGAATTTGGGATACGACAAAGAGTGTGATTGGATTCAATATAAATTAAATGCACAGCAAGGAGTACCAGAAAAGTTACAACGTATTTCAGCTATGTTGCTTAAAAGGTATAACCTACGTTTATTGAATATTAATAAGCTGAATAAAAAGCAGAAGAAAGAGCTGGTAAATAAATTTTTTGAGTTATATAATGTATGCTTTAGGGATGTTCATAATTTTATCCCTTTCACTCAACAAGAGATAGATAATACAGGTAAGTTCTATTTTAAATTAATTAAAATGAAGCCGCAACTAACTTGTTTGGTTCTTGATGAAGATGATGAGATAGCTGCTTTCGGCTTATGTATCCCTAGCTTATCGGAAAGTTTTAAGAAAGCTAAAGGAAAATTATTTCCATTAGGATGGTTACATATCTTATATAATTTCTTTAATCCTTCAAATGTGGATTTAATGCTTGTGGGATCAAGCCCCAAATGGGCATCTAAGGGATTATCTGCAATATATCACTCCAACTTAGCGGATAGTTTTGTAAGCAACAAGTTGATATATGCAATAACAAACCCACAAATTGATACTAATACTGCAGCAGTCAAAGTGTGGGAAAGTTATGATAACGAATTATATATGCGTAGAAGATGTTGGATAAAAAGTATATAACTTTTTATCCTTTTTTCTATTCTTCATCAGTATTTTGCAATA
>CAZYQA010000159.1:0-5837 GCA_964649555.1 uncultured Muribaculaceae bacterium | reverse complement strand
AACTTCAAACCCAAGTTTCTTATAAACAGAAATGGCATCTTTATTATCTTGGATCACCTCCAATAAATATCTTTCTACTCCGGCATTGATAAGATAGGGGATAGCATACTTAAAGACATCTCCTGCCAGCCCTTTTCCTCTAAACTCTTTAAGTGTTCCCGTTCCGGTATCATAGGCAGTGGGAATATTATTATAAGATCCTATGCCATTGAATGTAAACGAAACAATCTTATCGGCACTAAATGCGCCAAATGATAAATTGGGCTCAAACCCTCTTCTTTTTAGCATTCTAAACAACTCCTCTTTATTTATTTGTACCTGATAGTCACCAAATGCTTTCTCAAAAGTGATAAATAATTTATCGGAATTAATATCTGTTAAATCTCTTATTTGCATGAGTATAAAAAGTTAATTATGTGCAATTGATTTGTTTTTTCTGCAAATATATTTGAATCGGAGCGGAAAAATATTGATATATGTTAAGAAGTTGCATAAGATTATGAATTTTGCAAAACATAGCCTTATACAACTTCAGAATACCATTATTATATTATGATACTACTCTTTATATCCCGGGTTTTGTTGCAATTCGGGATATGAAATCCTTTCATTACGAGATATTGGAAGTGGAACTTTATAATAATCCCAGCTAAAAGATGCCTTATAAGCATCTGTACCTGCATAGTCGTGAGGGTCTTTGGATAAATCTCTAGTGATTGTTCCACCCCTTCTCATTATATCAAAAAATCTATGTCCTTCCCCTATAAATTCTTTTTGTCTCTCTAATTGTACCAGCTCATAAGTAGCTACAACATCCTTAGCCGTAATATCTGCCCTCTTTCTTATAGTATTAAGATAAAGATCAGCATTTGAGTTTTTAATTTCAACACCAGCTTCTGCAGCTATCAGATATGCTTCCGAGATTCTCATCACCCTTGGATTGTTTCTTCTGAAAGTGTATCCCAAGTCTTTATTTCCTATAAACTTTTTAAGCCAGTATTCGCCAGTCCCTTTTACTCCTGTTGTAGGATCATCATAGGCAATCATCTTAGCCCTTATATCATCAGGTGTATCGGTAAATAGCTCTCTCCATTTCTTAGTAGGTATAATGCTTCCCCCTGCATTTTTATCATCAAACCAAAGATTATGATATAGTGTGTAAAATCCTCCGTCAGGGTCAATATCTCCATCAGCAGATACTAATAATTCTAATACGGATTCATCATTACCCTCTTTGCCCCAATACTCTAAATAATCTTTATTGGCAACATATTTATATGGGGAGTTTTCAATAACCTCAACAGCAGCACTATAAGCATTATTATAATCTCCGGTATATAAATATATACGCGCCTGAAGAAGTTTTGCACCCCAATAATTGAAATGCCCCAGATTTTTCTCTTTAGATAAAAGAGTAAGAGCCTCTTTCAAATCATTAAATGCCTGAGTGTAAGTTTCTGCAACACTACTTCTGGGTACTCTTGACTCAGACGGAGAAACAGTTTTTGTCAAGATTACTGCACCTAGAGATTTGCCTTGGTCATATAAATATGGGTAGCCATATAGCCTTGCAATATCAAAATAGCATAAAGCGCGCACAGCATAAGCCTGCCCAAGATAATCATTCTTGGTAGCAATATCTTTCTCACTGGTTACATTCAAGGTATTTATATTCTCAATTAGAGTATTCACTTTCATTATTGTGGTATAGTACCCTTGCCATAATGAAAAATAGGTATTTGCTTCCGATTCATATTCCAGCGTATATATAATACTACCCGTGCCGCTAAGATCTTTCGGATAAAGATTATCGGCTCTCATATCTCCCATTTGAGCAAAATGAGTTCCGTACATTGTATAATATTTTAGGCTGGTGTATAACCCATTTGTTACAACCCCTGCATCATAAAGAGTTTTCATTGCGTTTTTATCCACTACAGAATCGGTAGGGAGTTTGTCTAAAAAGCCTGCGCATGAGCTTATTACTGCCCCCGCAATTATGCTTAGTATATATCTGTGTATTTTCATCATTATAAATTTGTTTTATTGCTTAAAATGTTACCTCCAATCCGATATTATATGTGCGAAGCGCAGGCATATTATAATTGTAATATCCGCTTGTCCTAATTTCAGGATCAATATCTAAATTTGAGAAAGTAAGTAGATTACTACCTGATAAATATATCCTTGCATTCACAAGCTTAATTTGTTGAACAAATGATTGAGGTAGGTTATATGAAATAGATAGATTTTTCAGCCTCAGATAATCACCCTTTTTTAAGAATCTGCTTGAATCATAATATCCACCTTGATTACTGCTGGCAACCCTTTTAGGGACTGATGCATCTTTGTTGGTTTCACTCCATGTATCAACTTGGGAAGCCAGAATGTTTCTGTGGAATGAATAATATCCGTCATTGGCAAGCTGCTCAGTTCCGTTATCCCATATATAATGCCCATATTTATATGCCCATGCCATAGAGAATGAAATATCTTTCCATCTCAAATCAAGATTAAAACCTCCAAATCCTTTCGGAATTGCTGTTTTACCTTTCAATATCATAGAGCTTGCATTTTGCCTATTGGTAGGGGCATAATTATATCCATCCACAGGCATCTTATCACCCTTAGATATTTTAGTACCATCCTCCAATATTACATCTTTATTTACTGTTTCGCCCGCTTTAAAGAATGAGCCTTCTGCATACATAGGAAGCCCTGTTTCAGGGTTTACACCCAAATAGTTTCTTGAATAATACTGATAGAAAGCATACCCCTCTTTCCATACATGAGGTCTTTTTATGATAGTTTCTCCCTCTTTAGATAATGACAGCACCTCATTATGTACACAAGACCAGTTTGCCCCTACAGATAGGCTCCAATCACGCTTTTGTAAAATATCCACATTCACAGCTATCTCAAAACCTCTGTTTACCATAGAGCCGATATTCATCAAAGTTGTACCGAACCCTGTTGTGCTTGGTACAGTTGCATCCAATAATAGATCGTTGGTTTTCTTATTATAGTACTCTACTGTAAAGCTGTATTTATTTAGGATTGTTGCATCTACTCCTATGTTCCAGTTTCTGTTTTTCTCCCAAGATAAATCTGAATTTGCAAGATTGCCAGGATAGCTCGCTCCATTAGATCCATATTTTGTATAATCATACACGGCCATATACCCGAAATAATCTGAAGGCAAGGTACCACTAGTACCATAAGACCCCCTCAATTTACCATCTGTGAGCCATTTATTCTTAATAAAATTCTCATTAGAGAATCTCCACGATGCAGATGCAGACCAAAAATCTCCCCATCTTGTTTCCGGTGCGAGCCTTGATGAACCATCGCTTCTGAATGTGCCGCTTAAATAGTATCTTGCCCCATAATCGTAGCTTAAGCTGCTAATAAATGAGAGTAATCCCTCTTCTCTGGTATAAGAGTAGCCGTCATTATAGTTTGCTCCGAATATTGATTCGGATGCTCCCAAATAAGAAAAGTCAATTTTACCAACTCTTGTAAGCCCATATTTCTCTCTCTCTGCTTCCCACCCTGCAAGTGCGCTTACATGGTGCTCACCCCAAGTTCTGTCGAAATTAAGGGTAGTTGAGCTTACCATTCTATTTACATTCCTGTGCCTGTTTGACATATATCCTCCCACATCGCTATATGCATAAAAATTGGGATGCCCATATAGCCACCCGAATCTATCCTGCACATACAGCCAATCGCTACTTAGGATAGTTTTTGCCTTTAGCCAATCTGTAAAGTTTACCTCTAGCCACCCCTTCATAATTAATCTGTTTTGCCATGCGTCATTAACTTGCGCATTATATGAAGCTACCGGATTTATAGTTGAAAGCGAAGGGTTAAAAGGCTCAAGATATAATGAACCATCTTTATAGGCATAGGGCCAACGCTCATTTAGGATTATCTTCCATTGATAAAATGGATTATCTTTAGATGATTGCCCATCCTGGTGCCCTGTTTGGTATTGCCAAGAGTATTGTAATGTGCCACCAAGCTTTATAAACTTACTTAGCTTAGCTTCTACGTTTATTGTAGTAGAGAATCTTTTTAGGTAATCTATACTCACAACCCCTTGCTGATCTGTATAAGCTGCAGAAGCATAAAACTTAGTGTTCTCATTTCCCCCTGTAATATTATATTCATAATTTTGAGCAATACCTGTTCTGAAAAGCACCTTTTCCCAATCTTTATAGATATACTTACTCTCATCTTTTGCCGGGTAGTTTTGTGCTACTTTAGCATTTACATAGTCATTCAAAGTGGAATAACTATTCTTCCATGCGTTAGGGTTATCTTGCCCATAATTTGTCCATGCTTGCTTATGCAACTCTTCTGCCTGCGCATCCGAGGCTAAAGGATAGTTGTCGTATGCAAAATATGAAAATCCTGCACTAGCTTTGAAATTAGATGTCAATCTCCCTTGTTTACCTCTTTTTGTAGTGATCAGTATTACACCATTAGATGCTCTTGATCCATATAGCGATGAGGCTGCTGCATCTTTTAGGATGGTGATAGATTCAACATCACTTGGGTTTAGATAATTCATGGCACTTGTAGATATGTTTCCCGAGCTATAATCGCCACTTGTAGCCGGAACACCATCTATTACATAGAGCGGCGCATTTCCAGCATTAAATGATCCGAACCCCCTCACACTTATCTCTACCGCACTCCCCGGCTGCCCCGAATTGGAAGATACCTGAACACCTGCCGCCTTTCCTGAAAGCACCTGCTCAAAACTTACTACGGGAGCATCCTTCATCGCGCTCTCTTTTATCACCGAAGCAGAGCCCGAATATGATCCTTTCTTTACCGTGCCATAAGCCACAACAATCGTTTCATCCAAAGCGATTGCATCTGGCTTTAAAGCAACATTAATTTTTGTCCTTCCGGCCACCTCTATCTCCTGAGTTGTGAAGCCGATAGTAGAGAACACCAATGTAGCGCTAGGAGAAACCTCAATAGAGTATTTTCCATTATCATCAGTATAAACCCCCACCGTAGTACCTTTTAATTGAACTGTCCCGAATGGTATGGGCTGCCCATCATCTGAGCTGGTAACAATTCCCGTAACAGTTAATGATTGAGCTAGCATAAGTGTTGAGCATAACACTGCCAGCAATGTTAGAAGTTGTTTTTTCATGTTGTTAATTTAAGTTATGTTTAGCCTTTAAAAATAAAAATTTTAACAGGATTTACCTATAATCCCGCCATAAAGATCATTTTATTTTTTGCAAAAATTATCCCCATCATCCTTATTTAAATGTGCTGGCGGAGGATTTGTAACAGAAAAGTTATAAAAATATCGTCGTCGTCGCTTTTTGTAATTGGTTGATAAACTGCGTTTTGATAAAACTTGCGCCGCAAGTAATTCTGCCGAGCGAAGGGTAGTTAGTCACCAAATAGGAATAGCTACGGGCAGAGAAGCATCTATAGCCATGATTCAGCACGGAGCTCCAAGGTTTACAGGTATAGATCTGGTAAGCCACGGGTGTAAACAGGCTTCTGAATGGGATTTCACCCGGAGCTCATGGTTTTCACGTTCAAATCTTGTAAGCGTTGTCCTGAAAACTGCTTCCCAGAGCAGTTATTGCCCCATGCTTGAAAATATCATTGTTGTCGCTTTTTGTAATTGGCTGATAAACTGTGTTTTGATAAAACTTGCGCCGCAAGTAAGTGCCTGCTGAGGGTAGTCTTGTGCAAGAACCATCGTTCTAGATATGGGTACCGCCCCATGCTATTGGTTTAAGGCTTCAAATCTTGTAAGCGTTGTCCTGAAAACTGCTTCCCAGAGCAGTTATTGCCCC
>CAZYQA010000158.1:0-5864 GCA_964649555.1 uncultured Muribaculaceae bacterium | reverse complement strand
CTATTAATGCTTCAGATAATAATACTAAACTATTGAGATTTCCAGCCATTGGGAATGATTCTACAATAATTTTTTCTTATGCAGGGGATTTATATTCAACTACAATTAATGGTGGATATGCAAATAAATTAACATCTCATATTGGATATGAGATATTCCCAAGAGTTTCCCCTGATGGAAAAACTATAGCCTTTACCGGGCAATATGATGGTAATACTGAAGTTTATACAATGCCTATAAATGGCGGAGAACCTATTAGAGTCACATATACTGCTACATTGGAAAGAGATAATATAGGGGATAGGATGGGGCCAAATAATATTGTTATGTGCTGGACACCTGACGGGAATGATATTATATACAGATCAAGACAATGGGCTTATTGTGGTTCTCGTGGGGTCCTTATGCGAGTTAGTAAAAATGGCGGTACTTCTGATCAACTATCATTAACCGAGGGGGGATTTTGCTCTTTTTCAAATGATGGAAAGAAATTGGCATTAAACAGAATGTTCAGAGAGTTTAGAACATGGAAACATTATAGGGGTGGACAAGCTGACGATATTTGGCTTGCAGATATTAAAACAGGAAATCTGGAAAACCTAACCAATTCTGAGGGGCAAGATATATTTCCTATGTTTATTAAAGATGATATATACTTTATTTCTGATAGGGATTCTATTATGAATCTATTTGTATATAATACTATTGATAAAAAGACTGAAAAGCTTACAAATTTTGATAATTATGATATTAAATACCCATCCCACTCAAAAGATTTCATAATTTTTGAAAATGGAGGTGATATATATACGTTTAGTATAAAAGATAGAGTGCTTAAAAGGATTGAGATCTTTATTGATGATGAGAATAAGTTTGCAAGATCAAGATGGGAAGATGCTTCAAAAAGAATAACCGATTATTCACTATCAAAAGATGCTTCAAATATTCTTGTAACTGCCAGAGGAGAAATATTTGAGATACCTGTAAAAGATGGTGCCATTATAAACTTATCTCAAACATCAGAAGCGCAGGAAAGAGATGCAAAATATTCTCCGGATGGTATTTGGTATGCTTACTTTAGCGATATTTCAGGTGAATATGAGTTATATATTGCAAAAGCAGATAGATCTGGTATGCCAATAAAATTAACCTCTGGGAGTAAAACTTATAAGAATGGAATAGAATGGTCTGCTAATTCGGATTATATATATTTTACTACTGAGTTAAGAGGAATTATCCAAGTATCATTACAAGGAAAAGAGAGAATTCTATTTAAAGGAAATAATGGTGGTATTAGAGGGGTTAATATATCACCAAATGGAGATCTTATTGCATTTGTTACTGCATCTGATAATAAAATAAACGTAGTAAATATCTTAGAAATTAATAGCGGGAAAATTCATCAGGTTACTGATAATTGGTATAACTCTTCAAACCCCGTGTTTTCACAAGATGGTAAATATTTATATCTCACCTCTGCAAGAGAGTTGTCAGCTCAATATGCTTCCAATGAATGGAATGCATTTTATAATTATAGAAGCTACATCTTCAGTGTTCCACTAGAGGAGCTAAATAAAAGAGCTTTGCAAGAGTGTTTGGTATCTTTACCAATTGAACCGGGCAATTATAGATTAATTAAGGCTACTCATGATTTTCTTTTATTTCAAGATAGGGGTACAATAAAGTCGTATAATATAAAAAATAAGAGCGCCAAGGAATCAGGGAAAGGTGCACTTGTATCATTTACTCCAGATAATAAAAAGGCCTTGTATCTGGATAAAGGGAATTTATCGGTTATTCCATTAGCCGAGACATTAAATTCGGGCGAAAATATAGATAGAAATGGATTAAAAGTTTTTGTCGATTTTCAGAAGGAATGGAAACAAATTTTTGATGAAACATGGAGAGTTTACAGAGATGGATTTTATGTTAAAAATATGCATGGTAAAGATTGGGAGAAAATATATAATAAATATGCTGTTTTACTCCCTTATGTAAAGCATAGGCATGATCTTACTTACTTAATAGGGGAGATGATATCTGAACTTAATGTTGGGCATGCTTATGTAACATCAGGTGATGCTCCAAATGCAGAGAGAATTGATATGGGACTGTTAGGAGCTAAATTCAGTAAAGATAAAAGTGGGTACTTTAAGATTGATAAGATATATAAAGGGGAAAATTGGAGTGAGAAACTTCGCTCTCCTCTCACTGAGTATGGGCTGAATATAATTCCGGGAATGTATATATTATCTGTAAATAATATATCATTAAAAGATAAGTCTGATATATATGAAACTCTGATAGGTAGGGCAAACAATAAAGTTGAATTATTAATAAACGATAAACCTATGCAGGAGGGCGCAAGAAGGGTATATGTAAAGACAATAAGCTCGGAAATACCTCTTGCATATTATGAATGGGTTCAAAATAATATAGCATTAGTTGATAAACTCTCCTGTGGTGAGATAGGTTATATTCATATACCTGATATGAGTACTGCAGGCTTAGATGAATTTACAAGATTGTTTTATCCGCAATTAAATAAGAGAGCGCTTATCATAGATGACAGAATGAACGGAGGGGGGAATGTTTCTCCAATAATTATTGAAAAGCTAAGTAGGGTTGTTCATCGTATGTCTATGTCTCGCAATGGAGCAATGCCTTCTACAATCCCAGATGCCGCTCATTTTGGACCTAAAGTGGTACTTGTTGATAAATATTCAATGTCTGATGGGGATTTATTCCCGTATAGTTTTCAGAAGCTAAAATTGGGTAAAGTAATAGGTATGCCTACATGGGGAGGAATAGTTGGAATATCAGGAAGTAAAAATTATTTGGATAAACAGGATGTCAGAACACCGTTTTTTACATCTTATTCTGTAGATTCAGGTGATTGGATTGTTGAAAATATTGGAGTAATCCCGGATATATTGATTGATAATAATCCTTTTGATGAATACAAAGGGGTGGATAAACAGTTGGAAAAAGCAGTTGAGGTTTTAATGACGGAGTTAAAAGATTTCAAGAGACTACCTGATGTTCCAAATGATCCGGTAAGGTAGAGAGTAAATTAAAATTATATTAGTTGAGTAATTTATTATAAAACTTTTCCATTGGGTTTTGTGTTTATTTATAAATAAATTGGCGTTAGCCTTAAAAGTTTTTTAAACGTATGAAAGAGAATAAAGGTATCGTAGCATTTAAAGGTAACCCTATGACAATAGAGGGTGAAATGATAAGTTTAGGTAAAATAGCTCCTGATTTTACAGTAGTTGATAATACTTTAAAAGAGGTAAAACTTTCGGATTTTAAGGGAAAGAAGATAGTTATTACTTCGTTCCCTTCAATAGATACTCCTGTATGCGCTATGCAAGCAAGAAAATTTAATGAACAGGCTTCTAAAATTGGAGATGATGTTGTGATTTTAACAGTTTCAAAAGATCTACCTTTTGCATTAGGAAGATTTTGTGCTGCTGAGGGTATAAAAAATATCCATACTCTTTCCGATTATAAATATGGAGCGTTTGGAAAAGAGTATGGATTTCTTGTGAAAGAATTGGGCTTATTGGCAAGAGGAACGATTGTAATAGATAAGAATGGTAAAGTTATCTATGTAGAATATGTTCCTGAAATGACAAATGAGCCAAATTATGAGGCTGCATTAAATGCTCTTAAATCATAATCAGATTTTTAATTTTACACCCATAAAGATGCTTCGAGGGAGAGTAGGGCCATATACATAGCCCGAATCCCTCTCAGCACCTTTGTCGAAATCTTTTTGATATGAATTAAATATATTCATTACGCCTCCATTTACTTGTAAAGTAAGAGAGTTGAATAGAGTAAAATCATAACTCAATTTTAGATTCATATCAAAAAATCTAGGTGTTATTACAGCTGTATCCACATCAACACCAGAGCCTGCAAAGTGCTGAACCTGCATCTTCCCAGTATATGTACCGGTTAATGATGAGGAGAAGTTTCTAAACGGATTATAGGTGGTTGTAAAATAGCCATAAGTATTAGGGGATCGGAACATTTTTTTTACAGCAGGCACATCCGGGTTCTTGCTCCAATTTTCCGGCTCCTTGTATTTACTTTGTTGCATAGTGATACCTGCTTGTATCTGAATTTTATTTGATAATGCAGCTTTACCCTCTATGTTTACACCTTTTACAATAGCGCCTGAGCCATTATATCTTTCAAATACCTCGTTTCCTTTTTCATCATTTCCTATAGGCCTTAATGCAAAGACGTCTTTAAGGCTTGTATAAAATCCTTCAATTAATAAATTGGTTTGAACATTGCCAAAAGTGTGATATAAATCTGCTGAAATACTTGTGCTTTGCGAACTCTCCTGTTTTAAATCATCAGCTAATACGGTAACGATCCTTTCACCCCCAACAATTGCAACATGGAAATCTTCATCGAATGCCTGTGGGGCTCTGAACCCGGTGGAGTAAGTTGCTCTCAGGTTTATATTTTTAGTGGGATTGTATCTGAAATTAACTCTTGGGGAGAAAATAGCTTTCTTTACAAGATTGTGTTTGTCAATTCTTGCACCAATTAAGAATCCAAATTTATCATTTCTCCATTCATTTTGAAGAAATCCTCCATAAGTATTTATTTTTTGATTAACGTAATGATCATACCCTATGCTTTGGTCTGTAAGATTATTATAATTATACTCAAATCCTGCAATCAATTCGGATGGCATAAATAATAATTTGTCAAACTTCCTTGTATATTGAGCTCCCGATACAATTACTGCATCTTTTGTTGTTCCATACGCTTTTAGATCTTGTCCCCCTCCATAATAACTTTTTCTATTTGTCAGCTGAAAAGAGGTATAAACATTTAGTAAATCTTTATAATCTGGAGTAAAGAAATCAAAACTTACACCTCCTCCATGTATGTTGTGAGAGATCTCTTCTGCAATATTTGCTTCATGCGGGGGATTATCAAACATATCGCCACCTCTTCTGTACTCTTTTGTCCCGTGATATTGTAATGATAATTTAGTGCTTTTACTTGTTTTTAGGAATGATCTTAAGCCTAAGGTTTGGCTCTCAAGCTTAGTCACCTCAGAGAAGCCATCGCCATCATAATCGTAAGGATCTCTATCTCTATTCTGCCCGTAAATAAATAACCCGGCTCTGCTATTATCTGTAACTAATGATGCATTCAGAGTTGTATTATTGTCTAATGCCCCAGAAATACCCAGCGAAGTGGTTGTGTGAGTTACTTCTGCACTATTGTATGATGGATCTTTTGTGATAATATTCACGGTTCCCCCAATTGCAGAAGAGCCGTAAAGAGCAGATCCTCCTCCTCTTACAACTTCAACTCTGTCAATCATATTCGCAGGAATTTGTTCTAATCCATATACTCCTGTTAAAGCAGAGTAAACAGGTCTGGAGTCCATCAAAATTTGGGAATAGTGCCCATCCAAGCCATTTATCCTTACTTGGGTGAATCCACAATTCTGACAATTATCTTCTACTCTCACCCCCGGCTGATAATTGAGTCCGTCAGCTAGGCAAGCAGCTCCTACTGCATCAAATATTTTATTGTTTACAATATTTACCAGCGAAGGGCTGTTTCTTCTTTTTGTTTCACTTCTACTCCCCGATACAACAATCTGTTCAAGCTCCATTCTGTCTTCTTGGAGCTCAAAATTCAATTCATTTAATTTAATATTTGAAGCCACTGTGATTTGTTTCTCCTGTGGTATATATCCCATTCCACTAGCTTCAATTGTTATATTTCCATTTGGAACATTTTTTAGAACGTAATGCCCAGAAGCATCTGATGAGGTGTATTGTTTTGTCCCTTTTACTATGATATTTATAAAAGGTATA
>CAZYQA010000157.1:0-5865 GCA_964649555.1 uncultured Muribaculaceae bacterium | reverse complement strand
TAATATTTCGACTTTTGAGCTATCGGTTTTCTTTACTACCTTTGTGATGCTACAATTTTGGAATATGTTTAATGCAAGAACTCTTGGAAATAATGATTCAGCATTTAAGAACCTTGCAAAGAATAAAGCATTTGTATTTATTGCACTTGTAATTGTATTTCTACAAGTAGTAATTGTAGAGATTGGGGGGCGATTTTTCAGGACAGAACCTATTGATATTAAGACATGGTTAGTAATTATTTTATCTACATCATTAGTTCTTTGGATAGGGGAGTTATATAGGTACTATAATAGAAAGAAAATATAAAATGATCATTTCAGAGACTTTACTTGAAGTAAGATATTACGAAACAGACTTAATGGGTATAGTACACCACTCAAACTATATCAGATATTTTGAGTGTGGAAGACACAAATTGTTGATTGATATTGGAGTGCCAATTGAAGCTGTTGAGGCGAGCGGAATAATGCTTCCGGTAGTTAAAGTTGAAGCTAGCTATAAGCAACCTGCAAAAATGGGAGATATGCTGAGGATTGTTACTAAAATTGAGGAACTTCCACGCGCTAAGATTTTAACTAAAGCTGAAATTTATAATCAAAATAATGAACTTTTATGCAACGGAGAGGTTACAATTGGGTTCATACATTCCAATACTAGAAAGCCAACAAGGGCACCTAGAATTATGTTGGATAAAGTTGAAAAATATTTTTAATGTAACTTATAATTAGATGACAAACTTTTTATTTTTAGGCAACTTCGGTATTGGAGAAATTGTACTGATTGCTTTTGTGGTTTTACTATTATTTGGGGGTAAAAAAATTCCTGAACTAATGAAGGGTTTAGGTAAAGGAGTTAAGAGCTTCAAAGATGGTGTAAAAGGATTAGAAGATGAGATTAACTCTGATGATAATTCAAAAGATAAAAAATGATTTATAGAAAGTGAGCGATAACAAAAGTATGTCTTTTTGGGAACACCTTGATGAATTAAGGGGTGTTCTATTTAAATCAGCCGTAATTGTTTTAGTATTTATGGTTCTAATATATTTTGCCAAAGATATAGTCTTTGGTAAAATTGTTTTTGCACCTATATCTGACAATTTTGCTCTGTACAGATGGATTAATTCTGCTTTAGAAATGTTTAATCTTCCAAGATTAGAACCATTTTCATTAAAGCTTATAAATATTGAATTATCTGCTCAATTCTTCATTCATATCAGTACCTCCTTTTATTTTGCCATTGTGGCAGCTACACCTTTTATTTTGTACCAATTGTGGACATTTATTGCACCTGCTTTATATCAAAATGAGCAAAGAGCAATAAAAATTGCATTTGCATTTTCTGGAGTATTGTTTGTTCTTGGTTTATTAGTTGGTTATTATATTGTTTTCCCCTTAGCACTCAGGTTTTTGGGTACATATCAAATTAGCCCAGATGTTCCTAACCAAATATCTCTTCAAAGTTATATTAATATGTTTACCAGATTAATATTGGTTTTAGGATTGTTATTTGAGCTACCAACACTTGCAGCAATATTAAATAAGCTTGGTATTCTTTCTAAATCCTTTCTTAAAAAGTATAGAAAGCATGCTTTTGTCATTTTACTTATTATAGCAGCATTTATTACTCCGAGTGATCCATTTTCAATGATTGCTGTAGGATTACCTTTATATCTTTTATACGAATTTAGTATCTTAGTTTGTCGTGATTTCAATTAATAATTTAACTGTAGCTTACGGAGGTTTTACACTCCTAAATAATATAAATTTTCACATAAGTAATGATGATAGAATAGGCCTAGTAGGAAAAAACGGTGCCGGTAAATCTACTTTACTTAAGATTATGCTTGGCTATCAATCGCCAAGCGAGGGAGATGTAATGATTCCTCCCGGATTCAAGATAGGGTATCTACCTCAGCAAATGGAGCATAGCAAAGATAAAACTGTATTAGACGAAGCTTTGACTGCATTTAATGAGCTTTTTGACTTACATAAACGAATCGATAAAATTAATGAAGAGATAGCCATAAGGACTGATTATGAGAGTAAAATTTATAATAATCTTATAATTGAGCTAAACGATCTTAATGATAGGGTATCTCTTATGGAGAGTGAGCCTCCGCACTCACAGGCTGAGAAAGTTTTGCTCGGATTGGGCTTTAAAAGGGAAGATTTAGATAAACCAACCTCTATATTTAGTCAAGGTTGGAATATGAGGATAGAGTTGGCTAAAGTACTTCTAAGCTCTCCCGATATTCTTTTGTTGGATGAGCCTACAAACCATTTGGATATTGAATCAATTGAATGGTTTGAGAGTTATTTGAAAAATTTTAGAGGAGCAGTAGTTTTAATATCACATGATAGAAAATTCTTAGATAATATAACTAAGCGAACTGTAGAAATTATGCTTGGAAAGGTGTATGACTATAAGGTACCGTATTCAAAATATAAAGTTCTTCGTAAGGAGAGAATGGATCAACAAAAAGCTGCTTATGATAATCAGCAGAGGTTGATAGAGAAAACAGAAGATTTTATTGAAAGATTTAGGTATAAAGCAACTAAAAGTAATCAGGTTCAGTCTCGTATTAAGCAACTTGATAAGTTGGACAGAATAGAGATTGATGAAGAGGATAAAGCTGCATTGGTTGTAAAGTTTCCACCTTCGCCAAGGAGTGGCCAGGTTGTATTTAGTACAAAAGATGCACGAATTGGATATGGTGAAAAAACTATCATTGATAATGTGAATGTTACTATTGAGAGAGGTGAAAAAATCGCTTTTGTTGGGAGGAACGGTGAGGGAAAAACTACTCTTATGCGAATCATTACTAAAGAACTTTACCCATTAGGGGGAGAGGCATCTTTAGGATATAATGTAGATATGGGGTATTTTGCTCAAAACCAAGAGGATGTGTTAATTAAAACTGATACTGTATTTGATACTCTTGATAAAATTGCTGTGGGGGATATAAGAACTAAATTGAGAGATATTCTTGGTGCATTTTTATTTAAAGGGGAAGATGCTGATAAAAAAGTAGCTGTGCTGAGTGGTGGTGAACGTGCACGATTAGCTAT
Organism: uncultured Muribaculaceae bacterium; assembly: GCA_964649555.1. Lineage (GTDB taxonomy): Bacteria > Bacteroidota > Bacteroidia > Bacteroidales > UBA932 > Egerieousia. Next base: position 2,795 of record CAZYQA010000157.1, on the reverse strand, counting down.
GGCAAAACTGATGCTCAAGCCGTATAACCTTTTAGCATTGGATGAGCCAACTAATCACATGGATTTGATATCAAAGGATATTCTTAAACAAGCTTTAATTAATTACGATGGTACTTTAGTAATAGTATCGCATGATAGAGATTTTCTTGATGGTTTAGTTAATAAGATTTACGAATTTAAAGATGGTAAAGTAAAAGAGCATCTTGGTGGCGTAAGCGATTTCCTTGAAAGAAAAAGATTAGATAGTTTTAATGAACTTGAAAGGAAAGCAGTTGTTGAAAATAATGTAGAAGAGCCTGTTGTTAAGAATGATATCTCTTATCAGCAAATGAAAGAGCTGGAGAAAGAGAAAAAGAGAGCTAAGGTAAAATTGGAGAAATGTGAAGAATTAATTAGTACCTTAGAGGCTAAAATTAGTGAAATAGAGGAGCAGTTAGGTAACTGCACAGATTTAGATAAAATAAACGAACTTACCAATGAATATACGCATCAAAAACAGTTACTTGATGATGCAATGATTGAGTGGGAAAAATTAATGTAAGATGGAAAATATAGAGAAAACAAACTATTTATTTGGAATGCATCCTCTTTTTGAGGCTATTAATGCAGGTAAGGCAATTGACAAAGTATTACTAAAGAAAGGGCTTGATGGAGTACAGTTCCATGAGTTAATAGACTTACTGCAAAGTAAGAATATCCCTTTCCAATTTGTGCCAATTGAAAAGCTTAATAAAATAACAAGAGGAAAACACCAAGGTGTTATCGCAATGATCTCTGTAGTTGATTACACTCCGTTGGAAACTGCTATTGAAACGGCTCTTGCAAAATCTAAAACGCCACTTGTATTAATACTCGATGGTGTGAGTGATGTTCGAAACTTTGGTGCAATAGCGAGAACTGCTGAGTGTGCAGGAGTGGATTGTATTATTTTACCAGCTAAAGGTGGTGCCTCTATTACTCCTGATTCAATTAAAACTTCTGCTGGTGCATTATTGAGAATGCAAGTTTGTAGAGTTCCTAATTTGAAAATTGCTGCATACTACCTTATTGAGAGCGGTTTTCAACTTATAGGTGCTACAGAAAAAACTGATAACACAATATATGATGCTGATTTCACTAAGCCTACTGCTGTAATCATGGGAGCGGAGGAGAAAGGTATATCAGATTCAATGAGATCATTATCTACCTCTGAGGTAAAAATCCCTATGAGAGGAAAAATAGGATCATTAAATGTATCTGTAGCTGCTGCAGTTGTATTATACGAAGCGGTAAGACAAAGAGAATTATCTAAATAATAAATCAATATGAGTTCATTATCTACTAGTCAAATAAAATTTATACGCTCTTTAAGCCAGAAGAAGTTTAGAAATGAGCACGGGCTTTTTATTGCAGAAGGGGAGAAGATAGTAGATGAAGCAATTAACTCAGATTATATTATTAGGGATATATATAAGATAGATGAAATAGGAGAGGAGTGCATGGCGAGAATCACTTGTCTAAATACTCCTTCTCCCGTTTTAGCAATTATAGAGCAAAAAAAAGAGGATCCATTTAAATTTGTTAAAAATTTACTTGATTCAAATATTGATTCTCCAGATTTTCTGGCATTAGGGCTTGACTCCATAAAAGATCCCGGAAACCTGGGCACAATAATCAGACTCTCCGACTGGTTTGGTATTGATGCAATATTTGCATCTGAACAAACTGTAGAGCTATATAACCCTAAGACTATTCAAGCTACTATGGGTGCAATATTTAGAAAGAATATTATTTACACACAGCTACCTAGTATTATTACTCAATTTAAAGAGAGAGGTTTGGATATATATGGAACATTCCTCGATGGAAGTAATATTTATGATCATAAACTAAATAATAAAGGGATGATCATCATGGGAAGTGAATCATTTGGTATATCAAAAGAAATAGAGGAACTTGTAACTAAAAAATTACTAATTCCTCCTTATCCTATTAATTCCAATACTTCAGAATCTCTAAATGTTGGTGTTGCTACGGCAATTATTTGTGCCGAATTTAGAAGGCCTAAAGCCTAATAACCCAATATCTTTAACATTGATTTATAAGATTGCTCTTTACTGAATAATTTGGTAAAGTATTCCCCGTTTTCATCAATATCAATTATTACATGCTTTGGAGCCGGTTGCAAACAGTGCTGTATTCCACCATATCCTGCGATAGACTCCTGATATGCTCCAGTGTGGAAGAACCCTATATATAACGGATCATTTCTATCCTCTATCATTGGTAAGAAAATAGCATTTGCGTGCGCTTCAGCATTGTAATAATCTTGTGAATCACAGGTTAATCCACCTAAGAATACTCTTTGATACTCTCTATCCCATTTATTAATTGGGAGTAGTATAAATCTTTGTTTGATACCCCAAGTATCGGGAAGTGTTGTCATAAATGAGCTATCAATCATATACCAACGCTCTCTATCGTTTTGTTGCTTAATATCTAAAACTTGATAGATAGTTGCACCACTTTCTCCAACTGTAAAGCTACCAAACTCTGTGAAAATATTTGGTTCAGGCATTCCCCTTTGTGCGCAAATACTCTTAATTTGAGAGATTGCCTCTTCTGCCATATACTCATAATCATAATCTTGAATAAGGGAATTTTTTATAGGGAAGCCACCTCCGATATTCAAAGAGTCAAGATCCGGGCATATCTCTTTAAGATCGCAATATACGTGAACACACTTAGCTAATTCGTTCCAATAGTAAGCATTATCTCTAATACCTGTATTAATAAAGAAGTGTAACATCTTCAGT
>CAZYQA010000156.1:0-5879 GCA_964649555.1 uncultured Muribaculaceae bacterium | reverse complement strand
AAGCTAACACAAAAAATCAAAAGTTAAGTGCCAAAACAAGACTAGCGCAAAAAACATAAAACTCACTTTTCGTTGCGTAGAGACATGCAACATTACAAGTTTATATGAAAAGAACAAAACAGCAGATAATGAGAGCAGTAAGAGGCTGTAATACTCAATATACACAAATACCACCGAGAGTATTGAAGCTAAAATAAGAGAGATAATATAAAAGATAAGTAATGCCATCAGATATTATATTTTTTGATTTTATTATATAATGTTTGCCTTGTTACCCCCAGCTGTTGAGCTATTAAAGTCAAATTACCACTATACTTCTCCATTGCATTCATTATCAATGATTTTTCCATCTGGTCAATAGTCATAATATCCTCACTATTTATCACTAAAGAGCTATCGGTATTCTCTTTTTTAATACGAAGCATCATATCATCTACACCTATCACCTGCTTATCGGCGAGTATTATTGCTTTCTCAACAGTATGTTGCAACTCTCTTATATTCCCCGGCCAATGATATGTTTTCATTTGCTTTATCGCCTGTTCGTCAAAGCCATCAATCTTCTTATTATACTTAATAGAATAGTGAGTTAAAAATGATAAAGCCAGCTCTAAAATATCCTCTTTTCTCTCTCTTAATGGCGGGATATTTAAATGGATAGTATTTATCCTGTATAATAGATCTTCTCTGAATCCACCATCCTCAACCATCTTATCCAGATTCATATTAGTTGCACATACAAGCCTAATATTTATACTGATAGGATTATTACTCCCTACCCTCACTATTTTATTGCTTTGAATAGCTGTTAATAGTTTTGCTTGTAGGTTTACCGGCAAATTCCCAATTTCATCCAAAAACAATGTACCTTTATCGGCTACCTCAAACTTACCTGCCCTATCACTTTTAGCATCAGTAAACGCCCCCTTAGTATGGCCAAACAATTCACTTTCAAAAAGAGTCTCAGCAACAGCTCCCATATCTACAGTCACCATAAGCTCATTTGCTCTGGATGATATTTTATGTATCTCCTTAGCCAACATCTCTTTCCCCGTACCATTCTCCCCTGTGATTAGTATATTAGCATCGGTTACAGCAACTTTTTCAATTATCTGTTTAAGATGTAGCATCGATTTATTTTGCCCCCAGAACATGCTCTTATCCTTATTCAGTTCATTTTTTATCTCTTTTAGTTGCTTAACCTCTTTTTTAGATTCTCTAAGATTATAAGCAGATGTAAGTGTTGCAACCAGTTTCTCATTATTCCACGGTTTCACAACAAAATCGGATGCTCCTCTTTTAAGGGCTTCAACGGCCAGATCAATGTCTGCATAAGCTGTGAATACCACAACTGATATATCCTGATACTTCTCTTTTATGTTGCCAAGCCAGAATAATCCTTCATTCCCGGTGTTTACTTTGGTGGTAAAATTCATATCAAGCAAAACAACATCAATTGAGTGCTCTCTCAATATAGAATCAATTCTATTGGGAGTGTTGATACATATTACTTTTTCAAAATACCGTTGTAATAATAATTCCAATGCTTGCAGAATACTTTTATTATCATCTACAATTAATATCGATCCTCTTTTAGCCATTTTAAGTACTTATTTATGAATATATTTCAAATATAAATGATTTTTTGTCTAAAATTCACACATCTGTCTATTTTTTTTACACAACAAATTATACTACAACAAGCTTAAGAAGCTATTAATCCAACACTTACACTCAATGGCACAGGTATGGCATAAGTTTAATCAGAACTTAATAAAAGAGTAAAACATAATGAAAAGGTTGATAATAATTATAATAATGTGTGATTTTTTTACAATGGCATATTCGCAAAAGATGAATCTTAATGATTGCATGGAATATGCCGTTGAAAAAAATCATGAAATAAGGAAGCAGGTATTTCAAAATGCAAATTATAGAGAAGATAAAATAGAGGCAATAGCATCTATGACTCCGGCATTTGCAGCAAATAGCAATCTTAGTGCAAGCTATGGCAGATCAATCGACCCTGAAACTAATACATATACTAATACCGGGAATTTAGGAAACTCATATTCAATTAGCGGACAAGTTCCTTTATTCGCCGGATTCCAGAATATAAACAATGTAAGAATAGCTAAAACCATGAGTTTAATGGGTGTGGAACAACTTCAAAAGATTAAAGATGAGGTTTGCATAAATACTATGAGATCATATTTTGATGTAGTATTTTACACAAACAGCTCTTTGATCGCAAAAGAACAACTCTCTACTAGCCTAATAACACTCGAACAAACTCAAAAGATGTTTGATCTTGGGCTCAAAAGTGCAGCGGATGTTGCGCAGATTGAGTCCCAAGTGGCATCTGATGAACTATTTTTAACTCAGCAAGAGAATAATAGAGATATTGCAACTCTATCATTAAAGCAACAAATGAATTACCCGATTGAATTTGATATTGAAATTGAAACAGACCTTAGCGGTGGAATTTCAGAGCTTATGGGAGAATATATGGCATCTGATACGACACTTGTTCTAGGTAATATCCTGGAATATGCCTTAGCAAACAATTCTACAATTCTAGCATCGGAATATAGCCTCAGAGGTGAGCAGCTAAAACTATATGTGGCACAAGGAAAGTATGCTCCAAGCATCTACGGCAATGGAGGTTGGTCAACTAATTATTACAAAATGCTTAATGGAGCGAGTGATAATTATAATCCAAAACCTTTCTTTGACCAGCTAAAAGATAATAGAGGTTATTATTTTGGAGCATCTATAAGTATCCCGATATTTAATGGTTTGGCAAGGAGAACAAATGTTCACAGAGCAAAAAATAATTTGAAAATAGCACAGCAGAATAATGACAGAACACAGATGCTTTTTAAGAGCGAAGTAGCTCAGACAGTTTTGGAGATGAAAGGGTATGAGAAAGAATATTCTCAGGCATCAAAGAAGGTGGAAGCATCTGATCTTTCGCACCAAGCATCATTAAGCAAATATCAACAGGGTTTATTAAATCCTATTGAATTACAGACTACAGCTAATCAATTGCTACTTGCAAAATCACAACAACTTAATGCACACTTACAATATATTATAAGACGCAAATTAGTAGAGTATTACAATGGAATACCTCTAGTAAAAGAATAGATCCAGAGCACGCAGATAAAGCGGAGTTTACATGAGTAAATGAGCATTTAGATGCGACGCAATAACGAAGAAATAAGCAGGTTGCCAAAAACTTTTTTGATTTTAATCAATTAGTTCGAGGCATAAGGAGCAGATAAAGCGGAGTTTACATTGGTAAATGAGCATTTAGATGCGACGCAATAACGAAGAAATAAGCAGGTTGCCAAAAACTTTTTTGATTTTAATCAATTAGTTCGAGGCATAAGGAGCAGATAAAGCGGAGTTTACATTGGTAAATGAGCATTTAGATGCGACGAAATAACGAAGAAATAAGCAGATTAAAATCAAAAAAGACATGGATATAAAAATAGAAAAACCAACCGGCATCAAAGCCCTACTCACAAAAAAATCCCTCCCATACATAGCAGGAGCAATATTTATAATATTTGTGATATGGCTGATATTTAGAGATAATTCATCAACATTGAGAGTGGATGCAAAAACTATCAGTATTGCTGAGGTTAGAAAGGGGGAATTTAATGATTATGTGAGGGTGACGGGGCAGGTACAGCCTATTACGACGGTTCAATTAAGCCCGCTGGAGGGAGGAATTGTAGATAAAATTATTGTGGAGGAGGGTGCTAGTGTGAAAAAGGGGGATGTAATTATGGTGTTGAGCAATAATAATTTGAATTTATCGATATTGGATAGTGAAGCTCAATTAGCGGAGAAGCAGAACTTTTTGAGAAATACGCTTATTTCTATGGAGCAAGAGAAGCTACAATTGAGGCAGGAGAAATTGCAGTTGGATTTGGATGTGGAGAGAAAGAGAAGATCTTATATGCAGAAAGAGGAGCTTTATAAGAGTAAGTTGATTGCAAAGGAAGAGTGGCTACAAGCTAAGGAGGATTATGAGTTGGCGGAGAAAAAGAGAGAGCTTGTAATGGAGAGACAAAAACAGGATTCTATTTATAGAAGCATTCAGGTGGATCAGATGGAGGAGAGTTTGAGCAATATGAGGAGAAATATGATGTTGATTAGGGAGAGGGTATCTAATTTACATATTAAGTCTCCGATAGATGGTGAGATAGGATTATTGGATGCGGTTTTAGGGCAATCGGTAACAATGGGACAAAAGATAGGGCAAATAAATGATTTAAGCGATTATAAGATTGAAGCTCAAATAGATGAACATTATATTGACAGAGTTAGACAAGGGCTAGACGCAAGTTTTGAAAGACAAAGTACAAAATATGATGCAAGGGTAAGAAAGGTTTTTCCTGAGGTGAGAAATGGGCAATTTAAGGCTGAGTTTAATTTAAAAGGAGAGCGCCCCGATAATATTAGAAGCGGACAAACTTATTATTTAAACTTAGAGCTGGGGCAACCTGCTGAGGCTATTATTATTCCAAGAGGATCATTCTATCAAACTACAGGAGGTAATTGGATTTATGTGATAGATGAAAGTGGAAATAAAGCATATAAGAGAGAAATAAAGATAGGGAGACAAAATCCACAATTCTATGAGGTTCTTGAAGGTATAGAGCCGGGAGAAAAAGTAATAGTCTCAAATTATGAATCTTACGGCAATAATGACATACTAGTATTCTAATACACATAGCTATGAAATCATTCCTAAAAACAATATCAAAATACAAGATATCCAGCATCTTAAATATATTAGGACTAGCTGCAGCATTCTCGGCATTGTATATTATAGTGGTTCAGGTACATTATGATTTAACATATAATAAGAGCATCAAGGATTCTGAAAGGATATTTGCTGTGCTTGCTCCACAATGGAATAACCCCGATACATATCAAGGCTATATTTCGCGACCAATGGCTGAAAGGCTGTTTAATGATTGCCCTTTAATTGATTATTACGGCTCTTCAGGAGGTGGATGGGATAGTTATGGCTGCCTAGAAAAAGATGGTGAAATAAAGGAAATTTCATATAAAGAGAACAAAATTAACTATCCATTCCTCAGCGTAATAGGCGCAGAAATTACAGCCGGCAATATAGAGGATCTAAAGATTCCTAACAGTTGCGCAATAAGCCAAAGTTTTGCAAAGCAAAATAACCTTGAAGTAGGAAGCACATTCTATGAAACAATTAAACCAAACCCTAAATACTTAACAACTGTTAAAGTAATTTATAAAGATATTAAAGGGAATAATGATTTTGCTGGGACAGATCAATTTTATGACTTAGGCCAAGAAAATGTTAATAATTGGAGTAATTGGAATTATACATACTTTGTTAAAATAAAGAAAGGGGTAGATATATCAACCTTGACAAATTATTTACACAATGAGCAGAGAAAAATTATCTCTGAAACAGGAGAGAATCAAAGCGAAGAGATTGAAGAGACATTAAATAAAGCAAAAATCAAACTTGTATCATTAAGAGAAAGTATTTTTAGTAAAGATTCCCTACCTTTAAAAAAAAGCAGTAAATCAACAGTTTACACACTACTGTCATTAGCAATACTTGTTGTTATAATTGCTCTTATTAACTTTATAAACTTCTTCTTTGCCTTAGTTCCTATAAGAATCAGGAGCGTAAATACAAGAAAAGTTTTTGGAAGTACAGATATAAAACTAAGAATCAGTTTCATAATAGAAGCTCTTGGTATTATATTTCTAGCACTCTTAATATCATATATTACTGTATTTTTTTTAAAAGAGACTTATTTGGCAGAATGTATAAGCTGCTCAATAAAGTTTAGTAATAACCTTTTCTCATT
>CAZYQA010000155.1:4992-5881 GCA_964649555.1 uncultured Muribaculaceae bacterium | reverse complement strand
CTAATAATTAGTTAGAGCCTTGTAGAAAGAGTCATAGACACTGTCACGATCAATGTGTTCAGTTCTAACTGTACCTTGCATCCATGGATTCTTATTAACCAATGCTTGATTTTTATTAAGGCTATGATCTAGTGCATCTATAAATTTATCTCTTCCTATTCTAGCGATAGACACTTTCGTATCTTCGTCTAAAATCATATTGTAAGCCTCTACGAATTCCTTTTCTATCTCTAAGAATTCAGAATGTTGAGATACGATTATCTCATTTATCTCAATTTGTCGTGCTCTAGTGGCAGTCTTAAACTCTTCTCTGAGTTTAAACACTTCCTCTACAGATGTTTTAATTTTTTCATCCTCAAAAAGTTTACTTTCAAGGATTTTCTTCTGCGCATTGATTTTCTCAACCGGCTCACTAAATTTTGTGAACATCTGCAAGATTGCTTGTTTTGTCTGTTTCTCCACCTTTCTTAAGCTAATCATAGAAAGGGTATTATAAGCTGTTATAATCTCTCTATTTTTCATTATACAACCTCCTCAACAGCTACAGGGTTAGCAATAAGATTTCTAAGTGCTTCAATTTGAGTTACAACAAGGGTAGTTGCTTCCAATCTTGTTAGACCCTCTACACTACCTCTTAACACAAATTCTGATTCGTTATAACTAAAAGATACTGGAGCTATAGAGACTTGTGATGCAACAGGAGTAATATTACCCTCTATTCTGCTAAGGTCTCCGCTCTCGTTAATAGTTCCGTTAAAATCTAGCTTTAGATTTTGTTCTGTGTGCGTAGCAACTATATGCTCGCTCATTACTTTTCTAGTTGTGATTTCCATTTCTTTATTTATTATTGTATATATGGCGGAATTGGTGCCGATCCTGTTAAATCCTT
>CAZYQA010000155.1:0-4982 GCA_964649555.1 uncultured Muribaculaceae bacterium | reverse complement strand
TATTCCAATGTTGTATAATTCGGATAATTTATATTGACGGGTATTTCTAAAACTGCAGCTGAATACCCGGCAGTATAACTCATTGTGCTTGGCAATCTATAAGTAATATCACCAAGCTCCGCTTGCATAAGATCTCTTCTTAATTCGATCCTATTTATTTCGATTGTTCCTGAAGCAGGGAATCCTCCAATCATATTTGTGAACATATTCACAATGAATTTGGTAATCCTCGCTGGGGATGAAGTTATATCAAATTCAACACCTAAAGTCATATTAATTGTTCTAGCTATAGGTTGATATGTACTTCTCATCCATTTATCCGGTCTTCCATTACTTGCTATATGTATTAGCGCGTATGAATCCGTTAAATGAATACCACTATACCAGCCTTCCGGAAGAGCAATAAAATCTTGATCTAAATATTCATTAGTTCCTAATAGACCATACAAATTGCAGGTCGTGACCATGCTCATACCCTCCGTTGACTCAAATAGGTTGTTAAGGCCGTATTGCTTTGTGTAGTCCTCATTTACTTTTAAAAAACTATAAGTAATGCCATCCATCACATTAGAGCTAATAGATGCAACTTTAGTAATATGAACTAAGCTCGCTTCACCGGCTACAACAAAACTCTGCGATACTCCTAATTTCTCCCCCTGATCATTAATAATATAAGGGGTTACAGTTATTGAATCTCCCTCTGTATTGTATATTCCAACAGAGGTAATCCTATTAACTTGTTTATTATTACGAGATGGCAATGATGTGCCGTACACCTTTTTTTCAGAAGTATTCCTTGTATTATTTCTTATATATATACCATATTCCGACGATGCCGAATAATATGCACTTTTAAATAGAATTTGGAATTTCATTAGTTGTGTATAATTCCAGTGCACAATAGGAGAACTAGAATAACCAAATGTATTAAGCCCTCCATCGTTCAGAATTATAAATTGCTCTCCATCTTTCGCAAGTCCCCCTCTTCCGAGCTTATTAGCTGCGTGCATAAGATAGTTAGCAGTACTTAGTTTAACTAAACCTACTATACAGTCTCTACCTTGTGTATCTTTCATGATAACAGCCTTATCACAATAGAATAAGTTACAGAAGTTGGTATCTGTTCCGTACTCCGTTAGAAAAAGCGGTAACTGGAAGAGCACTAACTCTTCCGTTGTCGACTTTATACTTAAATCACTACTGCTATATACATTGCTTCCTGCTGCCATATCTTTAATTTCTTATGTATAAATAATATTTACCTGCAACCGTTGCTGCAGGAGCTGAACGAGGTATAACAAGAGCATTCGCATCAACCGCTCCGGATACCATTAAATTACCATATATCGATATTATACCAGTATCATCTATCCTCAATCTTTCAACTAAGCCATTTGGGTTTGGGTTAGTTGAACTTCGGGATTGTGTATAGAACCTTAACATACCTCCGGCTGCTCCTCCTAAACTACCCATATAGTCTTCTATGCGAGCAGTTGGGACTACTTTGTTCACACCTGTTTTAAAATCAATAGCTGTGCTCATACCTACAGCCCAGCCTTGATTTAAAAGTCGAAGTGTAGTTGCTCTACCATCGTTACTACCAACTATTGTTAGGTATCTGTCTTTATGCAAGTGCATAAATTCAGTGTCTCCAAACTTCCAAGACATTTTTAAAATGTCAGTAGTGCCGCCTCTATGCACATCAAACCTTGCATGTTCGTTATACCATTGCACCTCATATCTTGATATAGGAGCGTTTGCAGCACTACCAATTTGCCCTTTTATTCTAGTAGTGGTACTTTCAGTACCTTTAACCTGAAGCCCACTCCCACTTCTGCCACCTAAGAGCAGGCTTCCTTGAATATAAGCTCCGTTGGTCGGAATATAAATCGAGTCGCCGTAATCACTAGATATTAAGAAGGAGCCGACATTAATCTGCTGAGCACTATTTCCATTCAAAAACATTATTTTTGATGTACAATCAATTACTGATGTAAATAATCTACCACTAATTTTTACATTGCCTGACACATCTAATCTTTCTGTAGGATTAGCGTTATTGACGCCCCAATATCCATTACTTGCTTTACGGTATAGGGAGTTATAAGTGTTTCCAATACATAAATCTTTGTATGTCTGTCCGTCATCGGTAATATGGTATATACGACCAATGTCATTACTTATATTAATACTAAGTCTTAAAGTCCTAGTATTGTTATACGCGAATATTTCATTTACTCGGACATATCTCGCAGTGAAATCAATATCCGGTTTATTGAAGTTCCCTGAGTTGTATACTAACTTATTATACCCACTCCCTGCATATATTTCACCATCTATAAAGAGAGTTTTATTAAACCAATGTCCCAATGTGGCGTCTGTACTATAATGTGTATAACTACTATTTTGAGGGTATATAGTTATGGATTTACTACTATATGTAGTTTTTATTTGCCCATTAGCAAATAAATTTCTTGCTGTAAAATCAACATCGCTTTTATTAAGATTGTGTGTGCCATATAAATTAGCAGTCCAATTAATGGTATTGCCATTACCTCCTCCAACAACTATGTTTGGAGTATAGTAATGAACTCCGAGAAACGCATGTGTGTCAAGTCCGCTCCAAGCAATTGCTGTACCATACGCCCCGATTCTATTTGTTAATAAAGGAGGAGTATCTCCCCATCTCCAAGATTTAATATTGTAGGCATCCATATTTGCTGAACCAAAAATTTTTGTTCTAAAATCTAATGCTGTAACATCAGAATTCAGTACTGTGAGATTATTATTGGTTAAACCTGTATCAGTTTTCAATAAATAATCATTTAACGAGCTTAACAGCGCATACTGAGAATGCGTATGCGATGCCGGAGCAGCTCCTACTTCTGTATAGGTGTAAGCCGGCTTCGTTGCAGACTTTGCCCACGCGTGCACGTCCGAAGCCGGGAGCGAAGTTGGCGTTCCGCTTATTTGAGTGTAAGGAATAATCGGTATATGCGATATGTGTATCTTTTTACTTGTATTATTTTGTTGTAGTTCTGCCCAAAGCTCCGTTAAGTCTAATCCACCTCCTGAACCCGGTGTTTGACCACCGTTCCCACTCTCTCTAAGATAAAACCCAAATTCTCCTGCTACTAAGTCTGCAGGAACAGTCTTAGGAATAACGAGCGTACTTACAGTTAATTTTTTTGCGGAAAAATTCTGAGCAGTAGACCCAGCCTTATAAGCGAATCTGTTATCACTAATAGTTTTAGTATAATAATCTGCTGCAACTGCATAATATGCAGGAAGCTGACCACCTAATTTAGAAGAATCCTTTGCTGTTGCATTAATTCCTAGATAATCTGCATTGTGATTATGAATAGCCGGAGCAGCTCCTACTTCTGTATAGGTGTAAGCCGGCTTCGTTGCAGACTTTGCCCACGCGTGCACGTCCGAAGCCGGGAGCGAAGTTGGCGTTCCGCTTATTTGAGTGTAAGGAATAATCGGTATATGCGATATGTGTATCTTTTTACTTGTATTATTTTGTTGTAGTTCTGCCCAAAGCTCCGTTAAGTCTAATCCACCTCCTGAACCCGGTGTTTGACCACCGTTCCCACTCTCTCTAAGATAAAACCCAAATTCTCCTGCTACTAAGTCTGCAGGAACAGTCTTAGGAATAACGAGCGTACTTACAGTTAATTTTTTTGCGGAAAAATTCTGAGCAGTAGACCCAGCCTTATAAGCGAATCTGTTATCACTAATAGTTTTAGTATAATAATCTGCTGCAACTGCATAATATGCAGGAAGCTGACCACCTAATTTAGAAGAATCCTTTGCTGTTGCATTAATTCCTAGATAATCTGCATTGTGATTATGAATAGCCGGTGCAGCTCCTACTTCGGAATAAGTATAAGCAGGTTTAGTTGCAGATTTCGCCCATGCGTGTACATCTGATGCCGGGAGACTTGTTGGCGTTCCGCTTATCTGCGAATAAGGGACAACCGGTATATGAGAGATATGTATCTTCTTGCTTGTATTATTAGTCTGTAACTCGGCCCACAACTCTGTTAAATCTAATCCGCCTCCTGCAGGAGGTTGTTGTGGTCCAACACCATTATCAGTAACAAATAAACCCCATTCACCTGGTGTAAGGTCCGTTGGTGATAATTTGGGTACAACAAGTGTCTTAGGAGATATTTTTTTATCCTTAAAATCTTCATTGTCCCACATGAGTTCATTACTGTTAAATGTGAGTTTATTGGTCCCACTTTCGCCAAGTTTGTCTAAAATTGTCTTGTTAGTATGAGTATGATCTGCGACTCCACCTGATACTATTTCTGCTCCGTCAAACAGCAATTTGCCTTGCTCATTAACAGAGAACTTGTCTATAATTTCCTTATTACTATGAAAATGTAAATAAGGCTCAATTCCAGCATTGACAATTAATGCAATATACTCTTTTATCGCTCCCCAACTTATCTGTTTCCATGAGTCTACAAAAGGTGATTGAATTGGAAACACCATTGTATCATCCAATATTGCAATTGCAAACTCAGATAAGCGAGGAGCTAAAAAAAAAAGGTTATCAGATGGATCTACTATTTCCAGCGGAATATCAGGAATAGCAGTTCTATTAAGATTTAAATATTTTTTTTCTTTGCTTGAATAAAAATTAAAACTAAAATTATTTACCTCATTATCGACTATTGCCTGTATTGTTTTTTCAACAACAATCAATTCTGCATTACCTTCATTTATCCAATATTTCTTTACACTTCTAAAAAACTCTGAGGACCACTTAGCAGCAATATTATTAATAAAGTAGCCTGTGTTTTTTTGATATTTTTGCTTTGCTTCTATCGAATACACATTTGTTATATCGGATAACATGGCTGTCTTACAGTCAAATTCGCCTTGATCAGTTTTCTTCCCAGAAAAGCAGATACTATCCCATCCTGATAGGCTATTCTGAAAAACAAAATAATCATCTTCTCCTACAA
>CAZYQA010000154.1:0-5936 GCA_964649555.1 uncultured Muribaculaceae bacterium | reverse complement strand
GATAAACATGGGGCAGTAGAAGCTCTGAGAGGCTGTTCTCCACACAATGCTTAGTTAATGTAAGCCATTATACTAGCAGCCTTGTGCGGTAACCATATCTAGAACGCATATTCTTGCCACAAGCTCTAGCGTTTTTAAGTCTCTTTAGAGAATATATAATGTTAGGTAGCTTAAAGCTTTAGATAGGCTATCGATTCCTGTTTTCTAAACATTTGCTTTACTTGTAGGTTATATTAAGAAAATTTAATACTTTTGTATATTATAATAATTATTAATTAATAATAAATGTAAACAAAATGAAAAGAGCGAGAAAAATTTCAAGTATCATAATTAGTTTGGTTATGTTATTGGGTTTAGGGGGGCAGCTTTTTGCCCAGGATCTGAATAAAATAAATAAAGGGGTAATTAATAGAAATGGCGCACCATTAACTTTAATCGGAGATATGGTAGAAGTGGGGGAGAAGGCACCCGATTTCGTTGTAATGGATATGGATGGAAAAGAGGTGAAATTATTGGATTATATTGGTAAAACTATTATCTTAAGTGTTTATCCATCTATAAATACGCCGATATGTCAGATACAAACAAAAGAATTTAATCAAGATGCGGCAAACCTTGGAGAAAATATGGTGATTTTATCTATATCCAGAGATAAGCTTAAAGATTTGGATAAGTTTTGTGCTGCTGAGGGGATAAATAATATAGAAGTGCTTTCGGATTTAGATTTAAGTGATTTCGGTAAGAAATATGGGTTTTATATTAAAGAGAATAAATTATTGGCGCGTGGAATAGTGGTAATTAATCCTCAGGGGATTGTTGATTATGTAGAGTATGTGAATAATATAGCCTCTGAGCCAAATTATGAGCAAGCTTTGAATGCAGCAGCAAAATCTTCAGTTTTTGTTCAGCTTCCATTGCCTTATACAAATAATTCTTTAGAGCCTTATGTTACTGCAAATACAATCAATTACCACTGTGGTAAACATTTGCAGGGCTATATTAATAATCTAAATAACCTGATAAAAGATGGTGATTTGCAAGGTAAGCCACTTGAGTATATTATACTAAACTCAAATGGGGCTATCTTTAATAATGCTGCTCAGGTTTATAATCATAGATTTTATTTTAATACACTTTCACCTAATGCTACCAAGGAGCCAAGTGGTAAATTATTAGATGCAATTAATGCTAAATGGGGCAATATCAATGCGTTTAAAGATGCTTTTAACCAAGCTGCAACTAAGTTATTTGGCTCAGGATGGGTTTGGCTGGTAGAAAATAAAGATGGTGATTTATCTATTTTAAGTACGGCTAATGCAGAAACACCATTAGAAAAAGGACTAAAACCTTTAATGGTAGTAGATGTATGGGAACATGCCTATTATCTGGATTACCAAAATAAAAGAGGCGATTATCTAACAAACTTATGGAATGTAATAGATTGGAAAGTTGTTGAAGAGAGATATAGCTAGGTCACCTAACTCGAAAAAAAAGCGCAATATATAATCTTATCTGCTTGTATTTCAGATAATGTGAAAGATTATATGTTGCGCCTTTTTTATATTAGGTAACCTAGCTATCCAGTTCGTCGAGGATTCTTTTTACATCGATAGGTTGTAGTCTGCCGTAAACTTTGGATCCGATCATTACAACCGGAGCGAGTCCGCAAGCCCCTACGCAGCGAAGGCAGTCTAAGGAGTATTTGCCATCTGGGGTTGTATCACCTACATCTATTCCTAATACGCGTTTAAATTCCTCCAGAAGCTTTTCCGAACCTCTTACATAGCAGGCTGTCCCCATACATACGGAGATTGGATATTTACCTTTGGGAAGCATTGTAAAATATGAGTAAAAAGTTACTACTCCGTATATCCGCGATACAGGTATATTTAAGCATCTGGCAATTACTCTTTGCATCTCTTCGGGTAGATAGCCCTGAATCTGTTGTGCTTGGTGGAGTATGTTTATTAATTCGCCCGGGCTGTTATTATGTTCAGCACAAATATCTATGATTTGTTTTGATATATTGCAGGCTAATTTTGTTTCAGCCATATTCTTATTCTTTAGATTTATTGAAATAATGTGTGTGAAGGAGCATCTCAGATTTATGACTGAGAGGTTTGCCAAGATACTCTTGGTAGAGAGTTTGGATAAACGGATTCTGGTGAGATTTTCTTAATTCTTTATTGGAATCCTCTCTGTATAGAGCATTTGCTCTTGCATAAAGGATATCTGAGTTTCCGTGATGGTGAGGTTGTCCGCCTCCCCCTATACACCCACCGGGGCAAGCCATTATCTCAATTATATGATACTCACTCTTATTACTCTCAATATCTTCCAAAAGTTGTCGAGCATTTCCAAGACCATGAGCTATGCCAACATTTATATCTATATTCCCAATCTTAATACTGGCTTTTCTCAATCCATCTAATCCTCTGATATTTGTGAAATTGATATTCTCTAACTGCTCTCCCGTATAGAGCTCATAAACAGTTCTCAGGGCAGCTTCCATCACACCTCCGGTAGTTCCAAAAATAACGCTTGCACCTGTAGATTCACCCAAAGGGGTATCAAATGATGTATTAGGCAACATATTAAAATTAATATTTGCCCTTTTAATCAAGCGCGCAAGTTCTCTTGTAGAAATGGAATAATCCACATCGGGAGTATTCTCATTTTGAAACTCTTTTCTGCTACATTCATACTTTTTAGCAAGGCAAGGCATAATCGACACAACTACTAAATTTTCCCTTGCAATACCCATCTTCTCTGCCCAGTAAGATTTTGCAATAGCACCAAACATTTGTTGTGGAGAACGTGCTGTAGATGGAATATCAAGCAGATTTGGGAAATTATATTCAAAAAAGTTTACCCATGCAGGGCAACAAGAAGTTAATATTGGCAAGCGGACAGATTTATCTCCCTCCAAGTATAAAGATAACCTGTTTAGAATCTCGGCACCCTCCTCCATAATAGTTAAATCTGCAGCAAAGTCGGTATCAAAAACATAATCAAAACCAAGCTCTTTCAATGCGGAAACCATTTTCTCCGTAACTAAAGTGCCCGGCTGTAAACCAAATTCTTCACCTAAAGCGGCCCTAACGGCAGGAGCTGTTTGAACGATTACTCTCTTATGCGGATTGGCAAGATCTTCCAATAATTGATTTGTATGATCCCTCTCTGTGAGTGCACCCACAGGGCATACAGCAACACATTGTCCGCAATAAGTACATTCGCTATCAGACATCATCTTATCAAATGCCGGAGCGATAGTAGTATTAAAACCTCTTCTGATAGCAGCCAGAGCACCTACCGTCTGTACATCATTGCATACACTCTCGCATCTTCGGCAGAAGATACATTTATCCATATTGCGCACAATAGAAGTTGTAATCTCCCTTTTGCGAGGAGATAATTCTCCGCCATTAAAAGGCATCTCTCTTATATTAAATCGTAAAGCTAAATTTTGTAGTTCGCAATCTCCCGATTTAGGACAAGTTAAACAGTCATTCGGGTGGTCAGATAAAATTAATTCAGCTACTACTTTGCGTGCATTCATTACCCTTAAAGTACTAGTGTTGACAACCATTCCTTCATCACATTTGGTTGAGCAGGCCGGTGCCAAATTTTTGCGTCCTTCAATTTCCACAACGCAAATTCTGCACGAAGCAGGAGTATTTTTAATGCAAGTACCTTTTAAATCAATATGGCAAAGGGTAGGAATATTGATACCAATCTTTCTTGCAGCTTCCAATATTGTAGAATCTTTTGATACTGTGATAAAATGACGATCTATCTGCAGTGTTACTTTTTCTTTCTTCATAAGTTTAATTTTAACTAACACTAATAGCATTAAATTTACAACGAGCCATGCACATACCGCATTTTATGCAAGCATCAGGCGTAATAACATGAGGTTTACGCACGCTACCCAATATCGCATCTGCAGGGCAATGTTTAGCGCATAAATGGCAACCAATACAAAGCTCCGGATTAATCACATAAGTCAAGAGGGCTTTACACTGTTTAGAACGACACTTTTTATCTCTAACATGTTCTAAATATTCGTTATAGAAATTCTCCAATGTAGATAATACAGGATTAGGTGAGGTTTGCCCTAGTCCGCAAAGGGCAGTATCCTTGATAACATTGCCAAGAGAAGATAATACCTCAAGATCTTTCTCACTTCCTTTACCCTCAGTAAGTTTATTTAATATTTCCAGCAATCTTTTATTTCCAATGCGGCATGGTGTACACTTTCCGCAAGACTCTTCTACTGTAAAGTCTAAATAAAAACGGGCTACGGAAACCATACAATCATCCTCATCCATCACAATCATTCCACCCGATCCCATCATTGAGCCTGCAGCAAGCAGATTATCAAAATCTATTGGAATATCTAAATGTTTCTCTGTTAAACACCCCCCAGAAGGGCCACCTGTCTGCACAGCCTTAAACCTCTTCCCATCCTTAATTCCACCTCCAATCTCATAGATTACCTCTCGCAAGGTTGTCCCCATTGGCACTTCTATCAAACCCACATTATTAATCTTCCCCGCTAGAGCAAAAACCTTTGTCCCTTTGGATTTCTCTGTCCCAATAGAAGAGTACCAATCGGCACCTTTAGATAAAATTATCGGGATATTTGCTAATGTTTCCACATTATTCACAGTTGTGGGTTTTCCATTATATCCGCTCTCTGCAGGAAATGGAGGTTTTATAGTTGGCTCGCCTCTTTTCCCCTCCATAGAGTGAATCAGCGCAGTCTCCTCTCCACAAACAAAAGCCCCGGCCCCATACCTTATTTTTATATCAAAGCTAAAATCTGTCCCAAGGATATTTTTGCCTAATAATCCATACTCTCTAGCTTGCTTAATTGCGTGCTGCAATCTCTCAATAGCAAGAGGATATTCGGCTCGAATATATACTAAACCTTGTGAAGCCCCAATTGCATATCCGCAAATAGCCATCGCCTCAATTATAGAGTGAGGATCCCCCTCCATAATAGATCGATCCATAAACGCACCAGGGTCACCTTCATCCGCATTACATACAACATATTTAATTTCTGAGTTTTGTTTTGCGGCGAATTCCCATTTAAGCCCTGTTGGAAAACCTCCACCACCTCTACCTCTTAGCCCCGATTGCTTAATTATATTAATTATATCCTCGGGTTTTTGCTTAGTAATACCCTCAGCTAAAGGGAAATATCCTCCATGGCCGATATACTCCTCTATATTCTCAGGATCAATAAATCCGCAATTACGCAAAGCGATACGCACTTGTTTTTTATAGAATGTCATATGCTTAGAATCGCTTACAGCCTTTTCAGTCAGAGGATCAATATAAAGCAATCTTTCAACACGCTCCCCCTTTATGATGTGATTATCAATTATCTCTTCTACATCATCAACAGAAACATGCACATAAAATGTATTACAAGGAATTATTTTTATGATTGGCCCTTTTTCACAGAATCCGAAACATCCGGTGGTAATAACATCCACCTTATCTTCTATTTTGTGATGCTTAATTACAGATAAAAGTTTATCTGTAATCATGCTACTGGCGGAAGCCTTACAACCTGTGCCACCACAGATTAAAATTTCAATTTTTGGAGTCCCTTTAGAGAGAGAGCAGCATTGATCGGTTACTATGTTATTGCTTTTGTCTCTCAACAAAAGGTTACTCCCGGCTCTTTTCTTTATCTCTTGCAGAGCCGTAAGAGTTAATATTTTCATAGTCTAAGTAATTGTTATAAAACAAAGATATAAAAAATATTATTCCAGAGATATTTAGAGCATATAGCTTCTATTAAATAAATAATGTATAAAAATTGACAAAGATTTAGCTTTAAAAGGAAACAATCTGATAGCCTTTTTGCACCTGATAGATAAATCATGCTTATTAAGCAGTCTATTTTTTATCAGCATATA
>CAZYQA010000153.1:3675-5950 GCA_964649555.1 uncultured Muribaculaceae bacterium | reverse complement strand
AAACTAAGTATCTTGTGATACAAACAAACTAGAAATTTTTAATATAAAATAATGAAATTAAAGTATTTATCATTAGCAGTAATTGGAATATCCATGCTGCTTTCATGTAACAACAAAAATATGAATAACCCGCTACTGGTTGAATCTAATTTGAAATATGGTGCGCCTGCATTTGATAAGATCACTGATGATGATTATCTGCCGGCATTCAATGAAGCCATAGAGGAAGGAAAACAAGAGATTGATGCTATTGCAAACAACTCTCAAGAGCCAACGTTTGATAACACAATCAAAGCACTTGCTTATGCTGGTGGAAAATTGAATAAAGTTGCATCAGTTTTTTACAATCTAAATGAAGCAAATACAAATGCAAAGATGCAAGAGATAGCTGAAAGTATATCTCCAATGATGACGGAATACTCATTGTCAATTATTTTAAATGAAAAATTATTTGATAGAGTAAAAAAAGTATATGATAACAGAGCTAACCTTAATCTTGATAAAGAAGATGCTAAATTATTAGAGGAGACTTATAAAGGTTTTGCTGACAACGGAGCAAATTTATCTGCTGAAGACAAAGAGAAATTTGGCAAAATTCAAGAGCAGCTAAGCCTTGCAACTCTTAAATTCGGTAAAAATGTTTTACAAGCTACAAATGCATACACATTGCACATTACAGATGAAAAAGATCTTGTAGGCCTACCCGATTTTGTGAGAGAGGGAGCGGCACATGAAGCAAAAACAAGAGGTTTAGAAGGATGGGTATTTACATTACAGTATCCAAGCTATGGGCCGTTTATGCAATATAGTGAGAATCGTCCGCTAAGAGAGCAACTTTGGCTTGCTTCTAATAGCAAATGTATTGATGGCGAATTTAGTAACCTTGAAACTATAAAAGAGATAGTAGATTTAAGAATACAAAATGCTAATCTTTTTGGCTATCAAACTTATGCCGAACAGGCTTTAAAAGAGAGGATGGCAAAAAATCCTGAAACAGTTAATAATTTTCTTGCCGACTTGCTTAAAAAATCTCTCCCTTATGCAAAAAAAGATGTACAAGAGATAGAGAAGTATGCAAAAGCAAATGGGTTAAATGAAAAATTACAACCCTGGGATTACTCTTACTGGCAAGAAAGACTTAAAAAAGAGAAATATTCTTTAAACGATGAAGTTTTAAAACCATATTTCAAGCTAGAGAATGTGCAAGAAGCTGTTTACGGATTAGCAGATACTTTATTCGGACTAAAATTTACAGAGGTGAATGATGTTCCCGGCTATCATCCAGATGTAAAAGTATATGATGTTACAGATGCGAACGGAAGACACATGGCTCTTTTCTATGCAGATTTCTTCCCAAGAGAAAGCAAAAGAGGAGGAGCATGGATGACAACTTTCAGAGAACAAGGGTTTAGCAAAGATGGCAAAGAAGAGCGCCCATTTGTTTCAATAGTTTGTAACTTTAGTAAGCCAACAGAAAATACACCATCATTACTAACATTCTATGAGGTAACGACCTTCCTACACGAGTTTGGTCACGCTCTACACGGAATATTAGCTGAAGGAAAATATCAATCTCTTACCGGAACTAATGTTGCAAGAGATTTTGTTGAGCTACCATCTCAAATTATGGAAAACTGGGCTGTAGAGCCTGAGTACTTAGCTTCTTTTGCGAAACATTATCAAACAGGCGAGGTAATACCTCAGGAGCTTATAAACAAGATTATAGAATCTAAGAATTATAATAGTGGCTATGCAAGTGTAAGACAATTGACATTTGGAATAAGTGATATGGCATGGCATAATTTATCACAAGCACCACAGACAGATGTTGTAGATTTTGAGAAAAATGCAATAGCAGAATGTATCATTATACCGGATACCAAAGCAACAGCAATTTCTCCGGCATTCGGACACATCTTCTCGGGAGGATACGCAGCCGGATATTACTCGTACAAATGGGCAGAAGTGTTAGAAGCTGACGCATTTCAGTTATTTAAAGAGCAAGGGATCTTTAATAAAGAAGTTGCAGAGAGTTTCCGTAAAAACATCTTAGCGATGGGTGGAATAGAAGATGCAGATGTTATATATAGAAGATTCAGAGGACGTGATCCTAAGCCTGAGGCTCTAATGGAAAAACTAGGCATGAACTAGGAAGATATTTACAATAAATATTCAGAGAGGGCTCAAATCGCTATGGTTTGAGCCTTATTTTATTAGAATCGTTGTGTGGAAAGTGGCTTTGGGTGGTGGTTACTGCCCCATGCTTGCCATGAAA
>CAZYQA010000153.1:0-3575 GCA_964649555.1 uncultured Muribaculaceae bacterium | reverse complement strand
GCCTGTTTATGGGGTTGTATTTGGTAGACGTTGTGTGGAAAGTGGCTTTGGGTGGTGGTTACTGCCCCATGCTTGCCATGAAAACGTTGAAATGGTTTAGAGCTTTGTTCATGAACCTGTGTTTTAGATAGTGGTATCGCCCCATGTTGCCTGTTTATGGGGTTGTATTTGGTAGACGTTGTGTGGAAAGTGGCTTTGGGTGGCAATTACTGCCCCGAGTCCAGAGAGTTATCTAGGGAGTCCAGTAAATAGCGTGCCTAAACCACATCCCCAAGCCCCATACCCACCTATACCATCACTCGTAATTATTTTGCCTCGTTGGTCACCTGCGAAATTGTAAGCCATCCTCCATTCAAACCACCATTAATGCTCATAGTTTCGTACAATATATAAATCCCAATCTATACAACCCATTGAATCCCTGCAATATCACTCGATCAAGTTTTGCGACCTAGGTCACCTACGGAATTGAAAGGAGGCGCGCAAAAAAAGCGCTCGAAAAATCGAACGCTTTTAATATATGCTTAAAAATAATATGCAATATTATTTTACTTTTTTAAAGACTATACAAGAGTTGTGACCACCAAAACCAAAAGTATTGTTAAGGGTAACATCTACATTTCTCTCTTGTGCTTTATTCAATGTGAGATTAAGTTTGTAATCTATCTCCGGGTCCTCTTCTTTAAAGTTGATAGTAGGAGGAACAATGCCATTAACAATTGCATCAATACATGCAAGAGATTCGATAGCACCTGCACCACCTAGAAGGTGACCAGTCATAGATTTTGTTGCGCTTATATTAAGATTATAAGCATGATCGCCGAAAATAGCTTTAATAGCTTTAAGCTCTGCAACATCCCCAAGAGGAGTTGAAGTGCCGTGCACATTAATATAATCAACATCCTCTGGAGCAAGTCCTGCGTCAGCAAGAGCTAGCTTCATTACCTGAGTAGCTCCGTGGCCATCAGGATGAGGTGCTGTAATATGATGAGCATCTGCTGTCATAGCAGATCCTGCAACTTCTGCGTAAATTTTAGCTCCTCTGGCAACTGCGTGCTCATACTCTTCAAATACAAGGATGCCTGCACCCTCTCCCATAACAAAACCATCTCTGGTTTTATCAAAAGGTCTGCTGGCAGTAGCAAATTCCTCATTATTAGTAGATAGAGCTTGCGCTGAGTTAAAACCTCCCACACTAGGAATTGTTATTCCTGCTTCAGCACCACCAGTCACGATGATATCAGCTTTGCCAAGACGAATTATGTCAAAAGCGTTAGACATCGCGTGAGTAGAAGATGCACAAGCCGAAACCGTAGCGTAGTTAGGCCCCATAAAACCATATTTTATAGAGATCAAACCTGCTGCAATATCGGGGATCATTTTAGGAATAAGAAATGGGCTAAAGCGAGGGGTATTACCTGCTTCGCTATAACCCATAATTTCTTGTGTGAGTGTTTCAATTCCGCCAATACCGGAACCAACAATCACTCCAACCTTATCTTTGTCTAAAGAGTCTATATCTAAGGCGCTATCTTTTATCGCCTCATCAGTAGCAATCATTGCAAACTGACAAAATCTGTCAAGTTTACGAGCCTCTTTTCTGTCAATCCCAAAGTTTGTTGGATCAAAATCTTTTACCTCACAAGCGAATTTAGTCTTAAAAAGGGTGGTGTCAAATCTTGTGATAGGACCTGCACCGCTAACACCATTATTAAGGTTAGTGAAAAACTCCTCAATATTGTTACCAAGCGGATTAATGGTGCCTATACCTGTAATTACAACTCTTCTTAATTTCATAAATTCTTGTTAGATAAATGATTATTTTTGGTTAGCCTCAATGAATGAGATAGCGTCACCAACAGTAGAGATTTTCTCAGCTGCTTCATCTGGAATAGTGATCTCGAATGCTTTTTCGAATTCCATGATTAACTCAACAGTGTCAAGTGAATCAGCACCTAAATCTTTAGTAAAACTAGCCTCTGGTGTAACTTCAGCTGCATCAACGCCTAATTTGTCTACGATAATCTCTTTTACTTTAGATGTAATATCTGCCATGATAAAATAAATTTGTTAATAATTAAGTTTATAAATTTTAGTAATTTTTCTCAATATTACGAACGGCAAAGGTAAACATTTTTTTTTAAAAAAAAAGTCTTAACTTTGCACTCCTTTATATTTAAGATTATGAATAAGTTAGCCATTTTTGCTTCGGGGAGCGGGACAAACGCTCAAAATATAATAGAACACTTTGAGTGTAAAAATAACTATCAAATACAAATAGTTGTAACTAACAAAGATAATGCCTATGTGCTTGAGCGTGCAAAAAGACTGGGAGTTAAAAGTGTAGTTATGACAAAAGAGCAACTTACATCGGAAGATGTAGTAAAACTCATGAAATCTGAAAAAATAGACTATATTATATTAGCAGGCTATCTGCTAAAGATCCCAGAGGTATTAATTAAAGAGTACGAAGAGAAAATAATAAACATACACCCGGCTTTGCTTCCTAAATTTGGAGGGAAGGGAATGTATGGTCATCATGTACATGAAGCGGTAGTAGAAGCAAAAGAGAGTGAAACGGGTATAACTATACATTTGGTAGATGAGCAATACGACAATGGTAAAATATTATTCCAAGCAAAATGTAAAGTAGAGCCGCAGGATACTGCTGATATTGTTGCGGAAAAAATCCACACTCTGGAGCAAGAGAACTTCCCCAGAGTGATAGAAGATTATTTAGTGGCTCGCAGTTTATCAAACCCTTTGCCGTAAACTCCCATTACAGAGGAGACATTAATAAAAGCATTTGCATCAGCGTGGTGAATTTCACTCATTGCCTGGTGCATTTGATTTTTTCGCACTACTATAATAAGTAGCTTATTAGAAGTTTTGCTGTACCATCCATAAGATTCCACAATGGTAACTCCTCTTCCTATATTCTGGCTTATATTATCTGCAATAAGTTCAGGATTCTGAGACATCACCTCAATACGAACACACTGCTGGCTCCCGGTGAGGATAAGATCAATAGTATAAGTAAATGCAATAATCTCGATATATCCGTAAATTACATCTTGTAATCCTTTCTCAGGGAGTAGAAGAATAGAAGTAATAATAAGAGAATCGAGTACAAGAAAAACTTTTCCCGGAGAAACCTCTCTATACTTATTAATAATAAGGGCTATTACATCGGTACCCCCTGTGCTACCACCTTGATTAAAGACAATCGCTATACCAATACCGCTCAGAGCACCTCCGATAATTGCATTCAGTAAAATATCATCTAGATCTGAGTGCCACCCTATAAGAGGAAGATATTGAAACAATAATGAAGTAATAATAATACAATAAATAGTCTTTATACCAAATCCTCTTCCTAAAATAGCAAATCCGATCACTAATAAAATGGAGTTCATTATAAAATAGCTGTATGATATAGGTATTTGCAGCCCGTAAAATAAGATAGAAGAAAGCCCGGCAATCCCACCTCCGGGAAAACCAAAAGGTATAATAAATGCAACCCAGCCAACGACGATGTTATAGACGAGTTTTCAGAAGAAAACAAAACAATTCAA
>CAZYQA010000152.1:0-5954 GCA_964649555.1 uncultured Muribaculaceae bacterium | reverse complement strand
ACCCGCGACCCCCTGCGTGACAGGCAGGTATTCTAACCAGCTGAACTACCACACCAACTTTAAGAACTTTCCCTTGAACCCTTGTGGAGTTGTTTGGGACTGCAAAAATAGAAATATTTTTTATTTCTGCAAAATTTTTTTTCAGTTGAGCATCTGTTTTACCTTTTGGATCACCTCGGGGATGGCTTTTTCAACTTCAGGAGATAGATTCATTCCTATGGTTTGGAAATCTTTTACGGCTATAGTAATTAAGTCAATATCAGGGATATTCTCTTGAATCATCATTGCCTCTATCATATCTCTTAATCCAAATTCGTGGGAGCTTAATAAGATGGGATAATCAGAAGAAAATTTTGGCTTAATTACATTAACAGTGCCATAGGGGACACTTTTATCAAGAGCGGCATCTATCATAATGATTCTGCCGTACTCTTGTAAAGTGCCTATCATCCCTACACCTCCGGTTCCTCCATCTAATAAATCAACATTAGAGGGAAGCTTTTCATTTTCTAGTTTGTATATTGTTTGTATGCCTACACCTTCATCTCTTAATACTAGATTTCCGATGCCTAATACTAATACTCTATTTTTTTTCACGTGCTCTCTTTTTTAGTTTTCTAAACTTATTTTTGGCTTTATCTAATTCTTCTTCGGCTTTCAACTCCTCACTATATGAGTCCACAATTCTTTTATCTATGAATTTCCATCCACCGATTATAGAGGAGGCTATACCTGTACGCTCAATATAATCGTGATAGAATACCAGATATACGTGAGCTATAATGAAGAGGATAAATACCCACATCATTATGTAATGCAAATATCTGAGGGTGAAGAATCCTCCCGTTTTGAATAAAATATCTTGGAATATTCCCGATCCGGGAACTTCACTTGCCGGTGACCACATTGCTAAACCTGTGATTCCTTGGAAAATGATTAGAACAAAAACCATCAGGTAGGTTGTTGCTGCCAGTGAGTTGTGTCCGATATCATATATTGGTTTAGGGGTGAGTAGGAATACATCCACCTTTACCGTTTCAAATATTCCTCTCCACTGTCTTTTTGTTATAGGAAGATAATTGTACCATTTGGCAAATTTATTTCCCGCAAAAAACCAATAGAAGCGTACCAGAAAGTTGATAATTAATATTGCGCCTAATGTGATATGGGCAAATCTTAAATATCCAAACCAAAATCCTGTCTGTTGTGCCCCTTCACCTATAACGAATGCGGGCGGATATGCTATCATTACTCCTGTAATAATTAAAAATGTAATGCAAAAAGCATTAACCCAATGGAAAATCCTAACAGGTAATTCCCATACGTAAACTTCACTTAAAGGAGGGTTTTTAGCTATCATGGTTCAAAAATTATTTCTGTTAATAATTATCTAAAATGTATCAAATTGGTGTACGTGGCTTCCATCAGGTGTATATAGATGCACAGAGCATGACATACATGGGTCGAAAGTGTGGATTACTCTTATGATCTCTAGAGGGGCAGCTGCATCGTGCACCGGAACGCCAAGCAATGAGGCTTCAAATGGAGAGCGTTGCCCTTTTGGGTCTCTTGGTGATCCGTTCCATGTTGTAGGAACCACCATCTGATACCTTTTTACCAATTTATTCTCAATATCTACATAGTGCGCTACGGAGCCTCTTGGAGCTTCACATACGGCATATCCCTGAGCTTTCTTAGGCCAAGTAGATGGATCCCAATATGTGTTATTAAACATTCTGTAATCGCCACCTTTGATATTTGCCACAAGCTGATTATAAAATTTATGCATATATTCAGAGATAAGTGTGCACTCCATTGATCTGGCAAGTGTTCTGCCTATTGCAGAGTATAATGCACTTTTAGGGGCTCCCAGCTGAGCTAAGCATCTATCAGTTAAATCAACTATAGGTTCATTTTTTGCAGCATAGTTTACTATAAAGCGAGCCAATGGCCCAACTTCCATTGGTAAACCTTTGTAGCGTGGTGTTTTAATCCAGCTGTATGGCTGATCATGGTCTAAGAAATCATAAGGGGGAGTTTTTCCTGTATAATCTAGTATTGTTTCCCCTACGGATGGGTGTAATCCTACCTCTTTGCCTTGTGTGTATTTATACCATGAGTTATTAACATATTCAACTAATCCATCCATTGCCATAGGGTCGAACTCTTCCACTACAGATAAATTTCTATCTCTGACAATTCCTCGTTTAAATAGATAGCTACTTGTATCGCCAAAGTGTGTCATTGGGAAATCACCTGAAGCTAAGTAATTAACTACTCCTCCGCCATATTTTGTCCATTCGGGATAGTATGATGCAATGGCAAGTACATCGGGTAGATAAACCTGTTTTGCGAAATTCTCTGCTTGTTGTATAATCTGATATACCCAGTTTAATCTGTCAATATTAATAGCATTAGGGCCATCAACATTCACCGCACAAGCCATACCTCCAACTAAGAAATTGGGATGAGGGTTTTTACCTCCAAATATTGTTTGTATTTTAACAATCTCTTTTTGAATATCCAGAGCCTCTAAATAATGAGCAACTCCAAGTAAATTAACAGCAGGGGGGAGTTTATATGCCGGATGCCCCCAATATCCGTTGGAGAATATATTAAACTGTTTTGATTCAACTAATTTTTTTACTTTGTTCTGAACATCAGTAAAATAACCGATAGAGTTCTTTGGCCATGATGATATGCTTTGAGCTATCTGTGCAGTCTCTTTAGGATCTGCTTTTAATGCTGATACAACATCTACCCAATCCAATGCCTGAAGCTGATAAAAGTGGGTAATATGGTCTTGCATTGTTAAGGCTCCCAGCATCAGGTTTCTCACCATCTCAGCATTGGGCGGAACAACTATTCCTAAAGCATTTTCAACGGCTCTCACAGATACTAATGAGTGCATGGATGTGCAAACTCCACAGACACGCCCTACAAAAGCCCATACATCTCTTGGATCTCTGTCCTGAACAATTATCTCAATTCCACGCACCATTGTGCCTGTACTATAAGCATCACTGATAGCTCCGTTTTCAATATCAGCCTCTATACGTAAGTGTCCTTCTATACGTGTAACAGGGTCAACTACTACTCTTTTTGCCATAATGTGATGTTTTAATTGTTATTTGAATTAGAGTTAATTTGCTGTTCAAGATTATCAATCTTTGAGTTCATATCGTCTATTTTTTTAAATAGAGCACTTTTTGCCTCTTGAGAATCCTCTACATTGAGGCTTATATCATTTGTTCTGTTATCAATTAATTTGCGTTTCATGATGTTGGTTGCTACAGCATGGGCAACAACTCCTCCAAGTGCAACAGCTCCTAATGCTGCTCCAATCTCTGTTGCTGTGGTTTCAATACCAAAGCCTTTGATATTTGGTAATGTAGAATAAAATGATTCGTTATCCCAGAAATTAGGCTCTGCACAACCTAAGCAACCGTGCCCTGATTGAATAGGGTA
Organism: uncultured Muribaculaceae bacterium; assembly: GCA_964649555.1. GTDB lineage: Bacteria > Bacteroidota > Bacteroidia > Bacteroidales > UBA932 > Egerieousia. The sequence continues at coordinate 2,486 of CAZYQA010000152.1, read as the reverse complement.
GCTTACATTATTATTCCATTTGATGATTGCACATGAATTATAAGTATCGGGCCCTTTACATCCCATTTGGTATAAGCAGTACCCTTTTTTTGCATTCTCATCATCAAACGATTCAACAAATAATCCGGCATCATAGCAAGGTCTTCTATAGCATGTATCATGGATTCTTCTGGCATAGAATACTTTGGGGCGCCCCATATTGTCTAGCTCAGGAAGTTTGTCAAATGTAACTATATAGGTTATTATTCCTGCCATAACATCAGCGATAGGGGGGCAGCCCTGTACGTTAATTACCGGTTTCCCCGGATGTAGCTTATGCACAGGCATAGCACCTGTAGGGTTTGGCTTGGCAGCTTGAATACATCCGCTACTTGCGCAGTTACCCCATGCTATTATTGCTTTGGCTCCTTTTACACCTTCATCAAAAACTTGTTTGGCACTTTTACCTGCAATAGTGCAATATCCACCATTACCAAGTGGAACAGCACCCTCTACAATCATTATATATTCACCATAGTTATTCTTGATTGCCTCCTCTCTTAGAGCTTCTGCGTTTGCTCCTGCAGCAGCCATAAGTGTATCATCATATTCAAGAGCTATCAAATCAAATAGGATACTCTCTACTACGGGGTGTGATGCCCTTATAAAAGATTCGCTGCAACATGTACACTCTTGGAAGTGATACCAAATTACAGGAAGGCGTTTTTTTGTTTCAAACGCATGAGCTATCTGTGCTACACCGGATTTTTCCAATCCCATCATTCCACCCATAATTCCACAAAATTTAAGGAAATTACGTCTTGAATGTCCTTTCTCTATCAATCCTTCATAAAGCGTTTGTTCTTTGTTAGTTCCCATGATAAATTTAGTATTTAATTATATTATTAGCATATTCTTGGGAGTTGTTCTCCTGTAATCATCTCTATTGGGCGTTTACCTCCAAAGCTCCTATTTAGCCACACGCTTCTCTCATTCTTTTTAACAGCTTTTCCTATTATACGGGCATTAGCGCCATGCTCACTTTTCATTATGGTATTTAATGCCTTATCAGCAAACTCTTCGGGAACAAAGGCTAGCATTATCCCTTCATTTGCTACATATAACGGGTCTAACCCCAGTAATTCGCAAATTCCGCTCACCTCACTACTGATTGGCAACTTATCTTCATCAATCTCCAGTGATACATTTGAGCTTAATGCTATCTCATTAAGAGTGCTGGATAGCCCTCCTCTTGTGGGATCTCTCAGTACTCTGGTTTGAGGTACCTCTTTTAATAAATTTGAAACCAAATCATTAAGAGAAGCAGTATCGCTGGATATATTGCTCGAAAAGTTTAATCCTCCCCTTTGTTGCATTATGCAGCATCCATGTTCACCTATAAATCCCGATACAATTATCCTATCATTTTCAACAACTTTCCTTGGAGATAGTTCAATTTTAGGTGGGATAAATCCTATTCCCGATGTATTAATATATATTTGTCCACCTTTCGATCTTTCAATTACCTTTGTATCGCCTGTAACAATCTTTACACCAGCTTTTTTTGCTGCACAAGCCATTGTTTCCACAATTATTTTTAAATCCTTTATAGGAAATCCCTCTTCAATTATAAATCCAACAGAAATATATTGAGGAATAGCACCACTGCATAATAAATCATTTACAGTACCATTAATTGCAAGATCCCCAATATTACCTCCGGGGAAAAAAATAGGATCAACGACAAATGAATCTGTTGTAAACGCTATATCTCCACCTGAAGTAGATAATCTTGCACTATCATGATCTTGTTTAAGTATGTCATTACTAAATGCAGGTTGAAATATATTCTCGATAAGATTTTTAGTGAGTAATCCGCCTCCACCATGAGCTAATTGGATAAACTCATAATCCTGTTTAGGTATAGAACAAGTAATAGTGTTCATATTATGCTTCTAAAGTTTATATTTATAATATGCAGAACAAACTCCTTCAGACGAAACCATTGGAGCGCCAATAGGGAACGTAGGCGTGCACTCTTTATTAAAATGCGGGCAATCTTTTGGGTACGCTTGTCCTTTCATTATTGACGCAGCAATGCATCTATTATCTCTATTTGCAGTTTCATTTGCAAGATTGAATCTTTGTAATGCGTTATATTTATTGTAGTTTTTCTTAAATCTAAATCCGCTATTTGGGATTAATCCTAAGCCTCTCCAATGTTGATCCCCAATCTCAAATACGCTATATAAAGCATTCAAAGCCTTTATATTTCCCTCTGGCTTTACAATTCTGCTGTAAGCATTATATACAGAGTGCATCCCTTTTTCCAATTGGAGGATATTATTATATATGCCCCATAAAATATCTACAGGCTCAAACCCCGTCACGCTAAAGGGAATATTATATTTATTTGTCAGCTCTTGATATTCGTGTGTACCCGTAATAGCACATACATGCCCTGCAGCCAGAATGCCGTCAATAGAGAAATCGGGCATCTTAAATAA
>CAZYQA010000151.1:0-5957 GCA_964649555.1 uncultured Muribaculaceae bacterium | reverse complement strand
GTTAGTATATATTTATATCCTCAGTTTGGATATAATAATCTGTTTATCTTGAATCTCAAATTTCAGATCCAAAGATTTTTCAAAAAAATACAGAACGTCTGCTATTTCTGCACTTCTTTGCATTTCCCCTGTAAGTTTATAATCTTTTATCTCGTCCAAAGAATAAATTACCTCAATATTATACCATAACGACAATTTATTCATTATCTTATCTAAAGGCTCATTATAAAATACAAAATCACCTCTTGTCCATGCAATATACGGGTCAACATCAACTTCCTCAACAAACACCTCATTATCAGAAACTATAGCTTTATGATTTGGAAGCAGAACCTTATTTTTATTATTTACATTTATTTCAACCTTTCCCTCAACCAATACAGTTTCAACAAACGAGTTATCATAAGAATTAACATTAAAACTTGTACCAAGCACTTTAATATTAATATTATTTATATTCACCAAAAAAGGCAGATCTGCATTATGAGCAACATCAAAATAGGCTTCCCCTTCAAGAAAAACTTTCCTTTCTGAGCCTATAAATTCTACTGGATATTTCAGTTTTGAATGTGAATTTAACTTTACAACTGTTCCATCAGCCAGTGCAATAGTATATTCTCCACCTTTAGGGACAATTAAAGTATTATACTGTAATTGTTTAGATTGCTTATCTGTTTTTTTATATGAAATTACCCCTTTTTTATCAACTTCAATGTCTGTATCTTCCCCATCTTTTATTATTTCATCACTATATTTATTAACCTCTACCTCCTCTCCACTGGATAATTGCAGAATTGCTTCTGTACCTCCCGGTTTTACATTAATAAGATCAGTAATACTAGTGTTTTGATATTCAAGATTAGGCTTATCCGAAAATAAAAAAGTAAAAGAGAAAAATAGTATGGCAACAGAAGCAGCTACAGAGCACGCCCCACGCCAAATAATTTTCCTCCTATTAATTCGTTTAAGCACCTCATTAAAATCTGTTCTGGTTATAAGGTCAACTTTTGAAACCTGAACCATTATCAGATATTGAGCTCTTATTTCATTAAAATATGCTTTATTTTCATCAGATTCATTTATCCAATTAAATATATCTTTTCGTTGTTTATCGGAAACATCACCTGAAAGATAATGAAATAATAATTCTTCGTATTTAGGTTGTTTATACATAAAAAAAGTCTGTTGTATTAATAATACAACATGACATTAAAAACGGTTGAATAGAAATTACTATATTTTATTTATTACACCATCTCTCAATATTATTTTGAGCAAACAGATAATAAAAAACCAAACCTAACCAGCTAGTTAATAATATAATAACAATCCACAGCGCTTTACATCCGCCACTAATATTTTTCTTAACAATATCAATAATAGCAAAAATTGTAAGCAATAACCCGATAATGTAAATAATAAAACCAACCATAACCTTATTCTTAAATTAAAAATATTGATATATAACACATTTACATGGAAAGTGTTGATAAGGTTATATCCTATAATTATTTATTATGAGCTACATAGATGAATTATACGTAGCTTTGAGATGTTTAAAAATTGATTGAACATTTTCATTTTTAAATAGTTTTTATATTAAAATAGTCCATTAAAATTATATGATATGAGAAGTTTTTTAACACAAGAGAAATTGACAATTATAGGTGCAGCCGGAATGATTGGCTCAAACATGGTACAAACAGCGATAATGCTTGGATTAACACCTAATATTTGTGCTTATGATGAATATGCACCGGGGCTTGAGGGTATGGCAGAAGAGATGCTTCAATGTGGATTTAAAGATATTAATCTTACATTCACTACAAATAAAGAGGAGGCTTTGAAAGGAGCTTCATATATATTATCTTCCGGTGGGGCTGCAAGAAAAGCAGGTATGACCAGAGAGGATTTACTAAAAGGGAATGCAGAGATTGCAGCTCAACTTGGTAAAGACATCAAAGAGTATTGCCCCGATGTAAAACATGTAACCATAATCTTCAACCCTGCAGACATCACAGGTTTAATCACCCTTATACACTCTGGAATACATCCATCACGTTTAACAACACTTGCAGCATTAGACAGCACACGCCTGAGATCTGCATTAGCACAATACTTCAAAATATCCCCATCTACAATTACAGGTTGTAAAACTTTTGGGGGACACGGAGAGCAAATGGCAGTATTCGCATCTACCACAAAAATAGGTGGAAGAAACCTGACAGATATTATCGGTACACCTGAGCTACCAAATCAAGACTGGGAAGCTATCGTACTCAAAGTTGTACAAGGTGGTAAAAGGATAATTGATTTCAGAGGAAGATCATCATTCCAAAGCCCATCATATTTATCAGTTAAAATGATTGAATCTGCAATGGGCGGCACCCCATTCGATTGGCCATCTGGCACATACCTATCAGAGAACAGATATAGCCATATCTTAATGGCAATGAATGTTGACATTACTAAAACCGGAGCATATTATTACATGACAGAGGGGACAAAAGATGAAATGCAAAGCCTTGACAAGAGCTACAAACATCTTTGCGAACTAAGGGACGAGGTAATAGCAATGGGAGTAATTCCTCCAATTGCGCAATGGAACACATTAAATAAAAACTTGTAAAAAGTTGCGCTTTTTCCCGAGTTAGGTGACCTAGCTCTGGAAAAAGCGCAACTTTTTTATTTAATATCCTTATTTATTTCCTCTATAGCCTTCATTAGCTGCGGATCACGCCCCAAATACCTATCCTCAAAAGTATTCCTAATATAAATATCCGGTGCCACCCCACTAAACTCTAAATCTTTCCCATCAAGAGAATAACAACCCCATGCAGGCATTCTGCAAGATGAGCCATCTAGCATCCTTACAGAAGAAGTAAAAATTATCCATCTGTATGTTTCCGTACCAATCAGCTTTGCAATGCCTAGCTCTTTGATACCATTAGAGGTAACCTCTGCATCACTTAAGCTTCTCTCATTAATTAAAACTACAATTGGTTTATTAGCAGGAGTAACATTTGGGTGTGTAGTTTTAGGGAAATCCCTATATGACCATTCATAATGGGCTTTTTGTCTGAGCATATCAATCACTTCTTTATGAATATTACCTCCATTATTATAGCGTAAGTCTAAGATGATAGCATCTTTATTTGCAACATCAGTATGAATTTCACGCATGAATGGAGCTAGAGAGGCATCTGTCATATCCCTCATGTGCATATATGCTACACGTCCATTAGTAGCTTCATTTACACGAGCTCTATTAATATCCTCCCACTCAGTATAAAGCATATTTTTAAGCTCACCATAAGAGATAGTGTGAATTTTCACATCAAACTCTTTACCAGCTCTACGGAATCTAAGTTTTACCTCCTCCGGCTTAACTGGCGAAACAAAATAACTCTCTCTATTATTTGAATTATCCACTTTTTTATCATTGACAGCTACTAAAACATCCCCTGGTAAAACTCCAACCTCAACATTATTTGCAGGAGAATCTGTCAAAATTCTATCTACAACATAAGGATTATCATTTTTCCAGATTATACCTGTTTCTGCACTATAAGATTTTGTAGCACCACTATTTTCCTCATTACCATTAGTAGTAAAACCAATATGTGAAGTATTTAGCTCATTTAGCATATCATTCATCACAGTTCTAAGATGAGATCGATTTCTTGCATATTTCAAGTAACCTCCATATTTTACCTTCATCTTATTCCAATCTACGCCATGGAATTTCACATCATAGAAGCCTTGATCCATTGTAGCCCAAGCCTCATTAAACATTTGCTCAAATTCGTCATTAAGATTTGCTGAAACAGTGATCGATGCAGAGAAAAGTTTAACTCCTTTAGATTGGTTAAAATCAACTCTATATACAGTGCCACTACTTACAAAATAAAGATCTTTTTTAGATTGGATATAATAGCCACGCCCTTGCAACTCCTTAATTTGTTTAGGTTTAGCATCAGCATCAGAAATATTTAAAGCAAAGATCTGATTTTTTGCAGAATACATCAGCCAAGCATTAGATTTTGCTGAATAAGTAAATAATCCATTTCCAGCACCATCATCCACAAGTTTCAAGCGTCTATAAATATCATTAAAATCTATCTTCAGATTTATAGTACTATCTTTTTTTGCAGTAGCGAACAGATTATCATAAACATCCGATTTGAAATTCTTATCATTAAATCTTTGCAAAGGCAATTTATACATTTTGTAAGAGCCACCACCTCGAGGGAAACCTGTTCCATAAATATTTCCTACGAAGTATAAGTTTTTGCCATCAGGAGAGAAACAAGGATTACTCTCCGCAGATGCTGAATTAGTAAGATTATATAACTTTTTCTCCACAAAAGAATAAATAAAAACATCTCTCTCAAACTTATTCACTCCATCAAAAGCAAGATAAGAATCATCAGAAGAGAAGTTCATATTATAGCCATGGAAAGACCAGAACTCAGCTTGAGCAATCTTTGAAACCGCATCATTTTTCAAATCTACAGTAAATACATCCTTGCTACTCACAATAAATGCAATCTTATCCCCTTTATTAGATGTCACCATAGAGATAATATTAGCATTAGTAGAGTATACTTGTTTCTCTCCCCATGCTCCATCAGCAGATATCTTATATAGATTTACATATCCTTTATTTGTTCTGGTATAATAAATTGTATTATTATCAGAAGGCCAAACAATTTCATCAACCCTCTCATTTGCAGGAGTATCCAATTTCTTAAAAAACTTACCCTCAGCATCTGTAATATACAAACCACCCCTTATAGCCAAAGCAAACTTTTTACCATCTGCAGAAACAGCAACGGCACTTGCTTTTTGATCTGCGAAAGATTTCTTCACTTCCACATTATTATCAGCTATAATAATTTGAGGTTTTGTTACTTTATTAGTTTTAGTATCTAAGTAATTTATCTCATACTCAAGTAAAAACACAATAGCATTACCATTAAAACTTATTGATGGATACTGCACAGACTCCTTAAAATTAGTAAGCACCTGCGGTTTCCCATTAGCATTATATTTTACAATATTAGATTCCTTATTAGCCTCATCACTCACATAATATAAATTCCCCTCTTTATCAGTCATTGGCCAAGTATCCTTTCCATTATAAGTAGTAATTTGTTTGTATTCTTTAGTTTGAGGATTCCACATCAAAATATCCGGATTATGATCTCCTACATATCTTTTTCTTGTAGGAAAACTCACACTCTCCCCAGATTCATTAAAATAAAAACACTTAGTAACAGGGTCTTGAGTAAGATTTGTGACAGTATTGAAATAAGCAGGGAATAATTTCACCGGAGTACCCCCCTGCACAGGAACACTAAAAGTATTCTTGATATTTGCTCTGTTAGACTCAAAATAAATCAGCTTAGAATCAGGGCTCCAAGCCATAGGAATATCATTCCCCTCGTGGTAAGTGAGCCTTTTTATCTCACCACCATTCACAGCAACCACATACACATCATTATTTCCTTGCAGATTGGAAGCAAAAGCTATCAACTTTCCATCCGGAGAAGGGATAGGATTGATTTCATTACCACCCATAGAGATAATACGCACAGCATTACCCCCTTGCGCAGGCACTTTAAAAATATCCCCATCATAAGAAAAATAGATTATCTCCCCATTTGGAGAAAGAGTAGGTTTTGTTGCAAACCTAAGATTATCAGCCCACAAAAGAGAGGGCAAAGCTATAAAAAGCAGAACAAGGTTAAGTATAGTTTTTTTCATAGGAATTATATTTGAATTCCTACAAATATAATAATTGCTTACAAATAAATCACTTTATTATTATTTCTTTAGTTTTGCTAATTTATACACACCTTCATTGTCTATAAAACATACATATATATCATTATTAACATCCACATTAAACACCTCTATATTATTATCAAACACATCTTGATACTTATGTGTTT
>CAZYQA010000150.1:0-5986 GCA_964649555.1 uncultured Muribaculaceae bacterium | reverse complement strand
GGAAGAGGATCCTAAAAAAGAGGATTTATACGAAATAGGTACTGTGGCTAAGATTATAAAGCTAATTGAAATGCCTGACGGCTCTGTTACAGCAATTCTTCAGGGTATCAAAAGATTCAAATTACTAGATATAATAGCAGAGGATCCGTATCTTATCGGAAATGTTGAATATTTAGAGGATATCTCAGCATCTAAGAGTGATCAGGATATGAAAGCTATTACAGAATCTATCAAAGATGCTGCTTTATATATATTGAAATTATCTCCTAATATGCCACAGGAGATAGGGTTTGCCATTAAAAATATTGAGCATGATGAAACTCTTATAAACATGGTTTCATCAGGTATTGAGAGTGATACTCCAAAAGATAAAATGGGCCTCTTGAAAAAAGATAAAATCAAAGATAGAGGTTATAAGCTATTGGAATTACTTAATAGCCAGATTGAGATTCTAAAAATCAAAGATGATATTCAGCAAAAGGTTAAGACAGAGATAGATCAACAACAACGTGAATACTACTTAAATAACCAATTAAAAACCATTCAAGAGGAGCTCGGAATGGATGGTAATTCGAAAGAAGTTGAAGATCTTAAGCTAAAAGCGGCAAATAAACAATGGCCTAAATTGGCGCAGGATACCTTTGAAAAAGAGTTGCAAAGGCTAGCTAGAACAAACCAAAACTCACCAGAATATGGTGTTCAACTAAACTATTTGGAGTTTCTTGTAGATTTACCTTGGGATCATAACACAAAGGATAATTTAGATTTAAAACATGCTCAAACAGTTTTAGATAAAGATCATTTTGGTTTAGAGACAGTAAAAGAAAGAATCATAGAGTATCTTTCGGTATTAAAACTGAAAGGTGATATGAAATCCCCTATTATATGCTTATATGGCCCTCCGGGTGTAGGTAAAACATCACTTGGAAAATCTGTAGCAAAGGCACTTGAAAGAAAATATGAAAGAATCTCATTAGGAGGCTTACATGATGAATCTGAGATAAGAGGGCATAGAAGAACATATATCGGAGCTATGGCGGGTAGGATTATGCAGAGCATTAAAAAAGCGGGAAGCTCAAACCCTGTAATAGTATTAGATGAGATTGACAAAGTAAGCTCAGATTACAAAGGTGATCCGTCATCAGCACTACTAGAGGTGCTAGATCCTGAGCAAAATACTACATTCCATGACAACTACTTGGATATAGATTACGATTTATCAAAAGTGCTGTTTATTACCACTGCAAATAATATTGATACCATTCAACCTGCATTAAAAGATAGAATGGAGATGATTCCGGTGACAGGTTATTTAGCAGAGGAGAAATATCAGATTGCTAAGAATTATTTAATCCCTAAGCAAATTGAATCTCACGGATTAAAATCTTCTCAATTGAAGTTTAATAAAGCTGCTATTGAAACGGTTATCGATAAATATACCAGAGAGTCTGGCGTAAGAACACTAGATAAAAGAATTGCGAAAATAGCTAGAAATATCACAAAAAAGATTGCTCTTGAAGAGGAATTGCCTTCTGCAATAACACCAAAAGAGGTGGAGCAGATACTTGGTTTACCAACCAATAGCCATGATATTCAAAAAGGTAATGAAGCTCCGGGAGTAGTTACCGGTTTGGCTTGGACTCAGATGGGTGGAGAGATACTATTTGTGGAGTGCAGCGTAAGTGATGGAAAAGGCTCATTATCAACTACGGGCAACTTAGGGGATGTAATGAAAGAGTCTGCAATGATTGCATATCAATATATTAAAGCAAATACTTCATTACTTGGGATTGAGCCTGATACTTTGTCTAAAGTTGATATACATATCCATGTTCCTGAGGGGGCAATACCAAAAGATGGCCCATCTGCGGGTATAACAATGGTGAGTGCAATGGCGTCAGCATTAAAGAAAAAGAGCGTGAAACCTGCAGTTGCAATGACCGGAGAGATGACGCTAAGAGGAAAAGTGCTACCTGTCGGAGGGATAAAAGAGAAGATTCTTGCAGCTAAAAGAGCAGGTGTAAAAACTATCGTACTATCAAAAGAGAACGAGAAAGACATAAGAGATATCAAAGAGATATATGTAAAAGGGCTAACCTTTGAATATGTTGAAACAATGAAAGATGTATTGAAAATAATATTCTAAACAATGAACGTGAAGATTAACCAAGAGTGGAAATTGCTGCTCAAACCGGAATTTGAAAAAGATTATTTTATCAAACTTGCTGATTTCTTACACAAAGAGAAAGGTGACAATAAAATAATATATCCTCCGGGATCATTAATTTTCAATGCATTTGATATTACATCTCCAAGTGATGTAAAAGTAATAATACTTGGACAAGATCCTTACCATGGGCCTAATCAGGCTCATGGTTTATCTTTTTCAGTACCTACAGGTATCAAGACACCCCCATCATTAAAAAACATCTATAAAGAGATTGAATCAGATCTGAATATACAGATTGAAAAAGATGGAAATTTAGAGAATTGGGCTAAACAAGGGGTATTTTTACTCAATGCCTCCTTAACAGTTGAAGCAGGAAAAGCAGCATCACATTCAAACATCGGATGGGCACTTTTCACAGATAGTGTTATAGAAACATTATCAAAGAATTACAACAACCTTGTGTTTATGCTCTGGGGAAATTTTGCAAGAACAAAAAGTAGCCTGATAGATAAATCAAAACATCTGGTGCTAGAGGCTGCACACCCATCTCCACTAGCTAGAGGAGCATTCTTTGGGTGCAAACATTTTTCACAGTGTAATAAATACCTTTCAGATCATAATATTACCCCTATAAACTGGGGATTGTAAATATTAAGTACCCAAAGGGCGATCATGTAGAATATCCCCTCTATAAGAGGCTTTAATCATTGGTTGATCCTCATCACTCAAAATATGATACATTTGCGGATCAGTTAAAACATCCTCTATATCATAATATTTACCATTTATTTTCACACTCCTTTTTACCAATCGTATTCCATGGCTATAATCCACATAATCATTGGAATGTACATTATTTGAAGGTTGAATCCTTTTCCCATTAGGATAATGCCAGCCATATATTGTAACATGGTTTAGCCTAGAAGAATCGGAAGCAATCTTATGAGTGATAATAACATCCTTTCTCATACCACTAATCAGCTGATTATACTTAAATCCCCCCGCAGCCATCAGAGCATTTATAGCATTATTATTATCTTCAAAAGTAATAAGAAGCTCATTTCTGTTCCCCTTTGGCCTGAAAGGAAAAGGCTCAATTGCACCATCTGCATTTTTTGCAATTTCATTCACCAGATACGCTGTAGGCATAGAGCAATGCAAAGAATCTGCAATTATCTGCGCAGCAACAGGGGTCATAGGCATTCTTATAAAATCCTCATCCGAGCCAATAGATAGATAATCTGTCAAGATCTCAATTTCAACATAGTTTGTATCGTTGTAAAATGAGATAGTCCTAAAATTTCTCAGAAAATCCGGAATATTTCCATTTAAGATTTCTGATACAACCCTCTCTTCTCTATCAACTAAAGGGAGCATTTCCACTTGTTTGATAAATTCACTCCCGGTAGCAGAAAGAGAATCCCTAGCAGGGATAACATAACTCCCCTCTCCTACCAAATCAATTACCACAATCTCAGATTTAGTCCCCAATCTCACTTTTGGCCCCCATAATGAAGCACCCGAAGAGGTAATAAAATTTATATTATCATCAATAAAATGTCCGTAATAATGAGGATATTGCTTCTCAACAATTTTGGAAAAAGGGTAAATTTGTCCATAATGAGTATGTCCGCTCAAATAAAGCTTTATACTATTATCAGCTTTGCCAAAATCTTCTACTTGCCCAAAGCTCAAAGGCTTATGAGAAACCACCACAAGAGGTAGGTCTTTAGATATATTAGTATCTTTTATTAAGTGTAAAATATCTGCTCTTTTTTGATCTCTACTTATATCATCACGCCCAACTATTACTACATCACTAAGCGTAGCAACAGAGTCAATCAAGAGGTGAATGTCAGACTTTGCATAAAACTCTTTTATCCTATCAATAGACTGCTTTCCATACCTTTCATGGTTCCCAAGTACTGCATATACCCCCTTTGGAGCACGTATGGTTTTAAATAACTCATACATCTTTTGATCTTCAAGAGGCATTATTTCTCTATCAATAACATCCCCTCCCAATATCACCACATCAGGATTCTGAGCATTAATCTTAGAGATAATTCTTTCCAGATCAGAGGTATCAATATAATTCCCTAAATGTAAATCTGTTGCAAGAGCAATCCTAAGATTATTACCTGCAAAATTCTTAATATCAAATTTATAATTAGTTGCTTTTATATCATTATAATTATACCTGCCAATCAATAAAACAATAACAGAGAGCGAAAGTGACAAATAAAACACACTATTGATTACCTTATTATTCCTTGTAAACAATTTGGACAAATATGTAAAAAGAAAACTTAAAAGATAAAATGGCATAAAAATTAGCCATGCAAAGCCTATCTCATGTATAAATTTTGGTGCATCCACCCAGAAAAAGTGTGTCGCTAAAAATGAAATAAGCCCCCCTGCTAAAAATGATATGAAAAAGTATTTAAGGAATCTACTCTTTTTGAAGAATTTAAACGATAAATAACTTAATAAAACTACTAATAAAATTATTATAATAATTATTAATAAAAAAACTGAAATTCCTAATATTTTGCTCATAAGTTAATGTTAGAGATACAAAATTAAAAAATAATGTATCTTTGCGCAACTAAATATAAAATTTATGCGTACAGCAATATTCCCGGGCTCTTTTGACCCGTTTACAGTTGGTCACTTTGATGTTTTAGAATCAGCTCTGCATCTCTTTGATAAAGTAATAATTGCAGTTGGATATAATAGCAACAAAAGTGGTTTCTTTACTCCTAAAACAAGAATTGAGATCATTAAAGAGGCTACTAAAAATTTAAAAAACGTAGAAGTTTGTTCATATTCTAGTTTAACAATTGAACTTTGTAGAGAACTTGGTGTAGAATATATAATCAGAGGGTTGAGAACAACTACAGATTTTGAATTAGAGAGCGTTATTGCTCAGGCAAATAAAAAGATGGCTCCTGAAATTTCATCAATTTTTATTCCTGCATGTCAAGAGTATTCTTTTATTTCATCAACTGTGGTAAGGGATGTTTTAATTCATAATGGGGATGCATCTATGTTCCTGCCTAAAGGGGTTGAAATTAGAAAATACCTAGACAAAAGATGTCTAAAAAAATAATATACATACTGTTTTTTTTATTGATTTGCTCTTCTGTGTCTCTTTTTTCAAAGGGGAGATCTGTTATTATTTTAAATAACTGCGAAAATAGCACATTACACTATTTATGGGGATACAAATGGGGAAATCAGTATAAAATAGACTCAGTACAATCATCTCCCAAAGGTGAGATTAAATTCAAAACAGAACTAAGCCAGGGGCAATATATGATAAGCTCGGGGAATAGCTCTATCCTAAGTTTTTTTGTACCAAAGAGCATCAATTATCATTTTTCTTTTTCAAAGATTGATAACAATCTCATTCAAAATAAAGGTATTAAAGAGAATGCTATATATCTGGAGGTGCAAAATACAATAAACAATGCAAAACAGAGGTATAGTAGTGTAAAAGAGCTAAACACTCATTTAGATTCTCTGTATCAACAATCAGAATTGCTCCCTGCACCATCATATCTGGGAACCTTATTGGGTATCACACTAAAAAAAATATCACCGGAAAACTTCCCTTGGAGTGATGAGAAATTCCTTAATACCCAATTTATAACCTCATCTCTAAATAGCTATCTCATACAGATAAGAGGGCAGAAAAACAGCAGGATCATAGAGAATGTCAATGACACATTACTAAGAAATATAAACACTTCCAATAGAGAACTCAAATCATACTTAGCTAGGGGAGTATATAACTATTTCGCCTCATCACAG
>CAZYQA010000149.1:0-5998 GCA_964649555.1 uncultured Muribaculaceae bacterium | reverse complement strand
TTATCAATTACAAACTTTAAGAATCTATCTGTTAAAGCTCCTGATAAATATATGATTTTAAGGCTCTTTAACACACCTTTATCAAAATTATTTAGAGATAAAGATGATTTGATTTTCAAGTCAATAAGCTCATTATCTAATGTTACTCCATATATTCCATTTTCAATCTCAACAAATTCTTCATAATACGATGAATCTGTTAAAGGTAAAGCTATCAAATCCGTTAAAAACTTAGTTTTTTGAACTAAAGTTGGAATATTAGCGGATAAAGATGCTCCTGTTGATAAAATTAATGCCTTACTAATTGCCGCTGAAGCAGAACTAAGCCTTGATAAAGCTCCATCAACAATAGTTAAATCCACATCAAATTTCTTTACACCTTGTACCCATCTACGCAATCCATTTGCAGAAGAAGGACCTCCCAGTATAACTTTGCCACCATACACTACTTTTGCTGTTAATATTCTCCCCATAGAGGATCTCTCTTTGGTGATTTCTAATAATTCAGCTACTAAGCTTTTAGATAAAAAATGCTTTTGATCAGTGGAAAAAATCACACCTTCATCTAAAAATATCTCAGGCTTATGAGTACCCTTAACCTGATCTTTGCTCTCTCCATCAATCCCAATAGAGGTTACCGCAATTTTAGTATCACATTGCGATAACCTTCTTAGGATATAATTTAAACATTCGGTTTTGCCAGTATTCTTTTCCATCCCAATAATGGATAATGAATCATATTTTAAAATATCATCTATAAACGGCATAACCTATAGGAAATATTAATGATTTCTCTCTTTTCTAGCTAAATGAGCAGGTTCAATTGTCATACCTTCACCCTCTAATAAAGATGATACACTCTCATAATTATTATACTTCTCCTCTTTACAATACTTGCAATTACACTCATTATTATAATTTACAGGCTCTGTGTAAGTAGTGATAACACCCTCAAAATTACGAAGCACAACTTTTCCAGGAGCTTGTGAAATAACATAATTAGGCATAACAGGAGTTTTTCCACCACCACCGGGAGCATCTACTACAAATGTAGGAACTGCATAACCACTGGTATGTCCACGTAATCCCTCAATAATTTCAATACCTTTAGAAACAGGTGTTCTAAAATGCTCTAATCCCATTGATAAATCACATTGATAAATATAATAAGGTCTAACACGAATTTTCACTAATTGGTGAACTAATTTTTTCATAATATTCACACAATCATTTACACCTGCTAATAAAACAGATTGATTTCCAAGAGGAACACCGGCATTAGCTAATTTAGCACAAGCTTCTGATGCTTCAGGAGTAATTTCATTCGGATGATTAAAGTGAGTATTTAGCCATATCGGATGATACTTTTTAAGCATTTCCACTAAATCTGTTGTAATCCTTTGAGGGCAAACAACTGGAGTTCTTGAGCCAATTCTAATAATCTCAACATGAGGAATAGCTCTTAAGCGTTGAATGATAGACTCTAATCTTGCGTCACTTACCATTAAAGCATCACCACCTGATAAAACAATATCTCTCACCTGAGGCGTTCTAGCAATATAATCTATCGCTTTTTGGATATTATCAGAAGCACTTTCACCATCCTTTTGGCCGGCAAAACGTCTTCTTGTACAGTGCCTGCAATACATAGAGCACATATCTGTAATAAGCAATAATACTCTATCCGGATAGCGATGAGTTAAACCCGGTACAGGAGAATCCTCATCCTCATGCAAAGGATCCAAAAGATCTGCTGCAGATTGATGTGTCTCCATACCTGTAGGGATAGCTTGTTTCCTAATTGGACAATTAGGATCGCTAGGGTCAATTAAACTAATATAATAAGGGGTGATAGCCATTCTTAATGTTTGTAAAGATTTCTTTACACCCTCTTCTTCTTGCACAGTAAGATCTACATATTTTTTAAGATCTTCTAATGTCTCTATTCTATTTTTAACTTGCCATTTCCAATCATTCCATTGTTCATCTGTAACATTCGGAAATAATATTTTACGTCTTGATTCAGCCATTGATAAATAATTTAAACATATAATTTTTCAAATAACTCTCTTATAGGTGCAGATTCTCTGATAATCTCTAAAGTTAAATCCGCATGACCCTTTGCAAAGCCATTTCCTACAATTAAATTTATGTCTTTTCCTACACCCTCTGCGCCTAATGCTGCTTTTGTAAAGCTGGTTGCCATAGAGAAGAAATAAACACATCCCCTACCTTTAGTAATAAGAATAGAAGTCATCTCAGTTGAAGGGACATTAACATTATTAATTGTCACATCACAACCTCTTCCTCCGGTAATTTCCATTACCTTTTGATAAACATCCATTACATTAGTAGCATCAGCAATAATAATATCTGTTGCTAATCCTAAATCTTTAATTCTTTGAGCATTCTCAGCAGAATATTCTACCACAATTACTTTTCCGTATTGGCCTACGTTTTTCATAGCCTGATAGCAACATAAAATGCCGGATTTACCACCTCCGCCAATTATGCAAACGATCTCACCCTCTGTTACCAACCTATCTACTTGGGCAGGAGCACCTGCAACATCCAAGGCAGCTAGAGCTAATTTTTCAGGAATATCATTAGGTAAAACAGCAAATAAACCACTCTCAAAAAGAATAGCTTGCGCCTCTACATCAATCTGCTCTGAATCAGCTGAAATATGATTAATCTTAGATATATTTAAAGGAGTAAGTGAAAGCGACACAAGAGTAGCTATCTTGTCACCCACTTTAAGCTTTTGTGTAGAATGGAATTTAGGGCCAATCTCTTTTACAGTTCCAATAAGCATACCGCCTGATCCTGTTACTGGATTTTGCATCTTTCCCCTCTCTTTTACAATAGAGAGAATCATTTGCTTCATCTTATCCGTATCAGAACCACAAGCTTCTCTAATTTGGGTAAAACTGGCAGAATCAATATTGAGAGTTTCAACATCTATTAATACCTCATTATCGAAAATCTGCATAGTGTTATCAAGCTTTAGAGCCGGCTGGGGAAGAGTCCCAACCGGTTCTATCACTCTATGTGTACCATATCTACATCCTTTTTTATACATATAGTTAAGCGTAAAGTTCAGTGAATATTTTTCTTAATTTATCTGACTCCCTAAGAATCTCTAACGTAATTTCTGCATGACCTTTAGTATAGCCATTTCCAACAATCATAGTAACATCACTACCAACACCTTCAGCACCTAAAGCAGCTTTTGTGAAGCTGGTAGCCATAGAGAAGAAATAAACTACACCTGTATCTTTAGTACAAAGTACTGAAGTCATTTCTGTATCTGGAATATTTACATTGTTGATTGTAACATCACAAAGTTCGCCATTAGTAAGCTCTTCAATTTTTTCTAAAACTGGAACCGGTTGAGTAGCATCAGCAGAGAATACATAGTCACAGAAACCTAAATCTTTAAGTCTTTGTGTACTTTTCTCGCTATGGCATAAACCAATTACTTTACCTGTAACCCCAGCACGTTTTTTAGCCTCATAACAACAAAGCATACCTGATTTTCCACCTGCGCCAATGATTAGAACAGTATCGCCCGGTTTAACCAGTTTAGCAGTTTGAGCAGGAGCTCCTGCAACATCTAAAGCAGACAAAGCTAACTTCTCAGGTAAGTCTGAAGGAATTTTAGCGTAAATTCCACTTTCAAATAAAATAGCTTTTCCATCAATATCAACTTGATCAACTTCAGGACGAATCTCTTTAATTTTATCAATCCTTAATGGAGTTAATGATAAAGAAACCAAAGTAGCTATCTTATCCCCCTCCTTAAGATCAATTTTACCTTTAAGAGCATCACCTATTTTTTCAACAGTACCAAGAAGCATTCCACCCGATCCTGTCCATGGATTTCTATGTTTACCTTGTTTATCAACAATATCCATCATTATTTCAGCGATTTTTTTCTCATCACCATTTGCACGCGCCTCAATATCTGTAAAAGAAGCTGAATCTATATTAAGAGTTTGAACATCTATGAGAATCTCGTTATCATAGATTTCGTCCATATTATTATCAATTTTATTTGCAGGTTGCGGTAAAACACCTTTAGGTTCAATAACTCTGTGAGTTCCGTATTTATTACCTTTTTTCATAATATAATATTTTAAGTTTTTATTTTTATTTTAAACCAAGTATTTTGCGAGCTTCAGCCGGATTAGCAATTTCGCGTCCAAATTCTTTTGCTAATCTTACAACTTTAGAAACAAGCTCTCCGTTAGATTTAGCAAGTACCCCTTTTTCCAAATATACATTATCTTCAAACCCAACTCTAACGTGACCTCCATCAATAATAGCTGCAGCAGCTAAAGAAAATTCATATCTTCCTACCCCTGCAACAGTATAAGTTGCATCTGCAGGAATACTTCCTCTTAAGAAAACAAAATCTCTTAACTCGCCGGAAATACCACCATTAACACCCATTACAAAGTCAAAATGGATTGGATGTTTGATAAATCCTTTTTTAGCAAGCCTTAAAGCCATATCAATCATACTTTTATCAAATACCTCACACTCAGGCTTGATACCTCTCTCAATCATTTTTTCACCAAAATACTTGATAGTGTTCTCAGTATTCTCAAAAATATCATCTCCACCAAAGTTCAATGTACCACAATCAAGTGTTGCCATTTCTGGTTTTAACTCAGTAGGTTGTAATCTCTCATCATTAGTCATACCTACAGCACCACCTGTTGATGGTTGAATAATAACATCTGGAATCTCTTTAAGAATGGCATCCATAACAGCTTTAAATCTCATTTTAGACTGTGTAGGCGTACCATCATCCTCTCTAACATGAAGATGTATTATACTTGCTCCAGCTTCATAAGCTGATTTAGCCTCTCTTACACACTCTTCAACTGTATATGGAACAGCAGGGTTATGCTCTTTCAAAACCTCTGCTCCGCAGATAGCTGCAGTAATAATTAATTTTTCCATAATAAAATTATTTTTTCCTTTGGCATTTAGCTGGCACTACACATGTTCCGCTAGCTCTACAAACAACTATAGGCTCTTCAAGAACATCTGCTGCAGAGTCAGAAATATCAGGACGAGGAACAATAACTTTCCTTGCCTCAAAAACCATTTTTCTAGAAGTATTACCACAAGATACGATTTCACCTGTAGCCTCAATATAATCGCCAGCATATACCGGAGCTATAAACTCAACATTGTCATAAGCCTTAAACAACCCTTCATCTCCATCATTCAAAATTAAAAGCTCTGTTGCAACATCTCCAAAAAGATTAAGCATTTTGGCTCCGTCAACCAAATTGCCACCATAATGAGCGTCATGACAACTCATTCTTATTCTGATAAGTGATTTTTTTACCATAATTTAATAGTTAAATATGTTGTTTTGATTATTCAGTTACTATAAAGTCTACGAAAATTGCCGGTGTATGTATATTCTCAGGCTCAATAGAACCTGTTTCAACCATAACCTCAGGCTCAACTATAACCGTTTCAGCAGCTGTAGCCATTAAAGGATTAAAGTTTTTAGAAGTACCCTTATACACCAAATTACCTTTCTCATCTGCGACAGATGCCCCTAACAAAGCAAAGTCAGCTTTTAAAGGCTTCTCTAATAAGAATTTACCACCATCTACCACAATTATCTCTTTACCTTCTTCAATAATAGTTCCCAATCCTGTTGGAGTTAAAACTCCACCTAAACCGGCACCATAAGCTCTTATTCTTTCAGCAAGAGTTCCCTGAGGTACAAACTCAATTTCCAACTCACCTGAATTCATCTGCTCATTAGAGCTTGGATTTGTTCCAATATGAGAGGCAATTACCTTCTTAACTTGTTTATTAGTGATTAATTTCCCATGAGCAATGTCTGCAAAAGCTGTATCATTGCAAATCAAAGTAAGATCTTTTTTACCGCTTTCTACTAAAGCGTCAATAAGTTTTCTAATATGATTGCAATATCCGAGATGACTCCCGGACCAATTACCCTTAA
>CAZYQA010000148.1:0-6006 GCA_964649555.1 uncultured Muribaculaceae bacterium | reverse complement strand
TTATAAATGAGAGAGTTTATGCCCTTGGAGGAGTTGCAAATGATAAATTATTTGAACTACATAATTATGGTTTTGGAGGGGTATGTGTGCTAGGCTATTTATGGAGTGATACTGCTATCCCAAAAATTATTTCCAAATCTCAATTATTGCACAAGCAGGCTAAAGTGTCTGCAAACTTTGATCTGCAATTTATATCACATAAAAATGATTCGCTAAATTATATACAAGGGATAGAGAGTGCTTTGAAAGGGGGGTGCAAGTGGATTCAGTTGAGAATTAAAGGGGTAAGTGATGAGGAGTTTGTGGAGACGGCATATATAGTTGAAAAGATGTGTAGAGAGCATGATGCTGTTTTTTTACTGAATGATAGGGTTGAACTTGTAAATAGGTGCAATGCCGATGGGGTGCATATAGGGAAAAATGATATGCCTCCTAGTGATGCTAGAAAGATATTAGGCGACTCAAAAATTATTGGTGGGACGGCAAATACTTTAGAAGATATAGATTATCTTACAAAGCAAGGGATAGATTATATTGGTATGGGGCCTTATAGGTTTACATCTACAAAAGAGAAACTTAGCCCTATATTGGGGCTGGAGGGGTATATATCTGCAGTCAATCACAGAATAAATACAAATAATAGTGTGCCTATAGTAGCTATTGGGGGTATCACAGCTAATGATATACCTGCTATAATTAAAGCGGGTATTAATGGAATTGCTTTATCGGGGACAATTCTGAATTCCTCTAATCCGCAATTTACAACAACAGAAATTTTAGAAACTATTAAAATATCAAAATAATGGACAAATTGATTATAAATAATATAGAGTTCTCATCGAGATTATTTGTGGGAACGGGTAAATTCTCTTCTAATGAACTAATGAGTAAAGCTATTAAGGCTTCGGGGAGTGAGTTGGTGACAATGGCAATGAAGAGAATTGATATGAGCGATAAAGAGGATGATATGTTGAAACATATTGCAATGGAGGGGGTGAGATTATTGCCTAATACATCGGGTGTAAGAAATGCAAAAGAGGCTGTTTTTGCTGCACAATTGGCAAGAGAGGCTTTTGAAACCAATCTTATTAAATTGGAGGTGCATCCCGATCCCCGTTATTTGCTCCCCGATGCAGTTGAGACTCTAAAAGCGACCGAGGAGCTTGCTAAATTGGGATTCTTGGTATTTCCATATTGCTCTGCAGATCCTGTCTTATGTAAAAATCTTGAAGAGGCTGGTGCTGCTACGGTGATGCCGTTGGGTGCCCCAATTGGAACTAATAAAGGTTTGCTTACAAGGGATTTTATTAAAATAATTATTGAGCAAGCTAATATTCCGGTGATTGTAGATGCTGGTATCGGGGTACCAAGCCATGCGGCAGAAGCTATGGAGATGGGGGCTAGTGCTGTTTTGGTGAATACTGCCATTGCGGTAGCACAGGATCCTGTGAGTATGGCTAAGGCTTTTAGGCTAGCGGTTGAAGCGGGTAGGCTTGCATATTTGGCAGGGGTACCACAGCAAGAGATAGTTGCACAAGCCAGCTCACCTTTAACCTCTTTCTTAAACGATTAATTAGTGCTGCTATGTTTAGTGAAGAATTATTGAAAATTAGCTGGGAAGATATTTCGGCTAAGATCGCGAATAGAAATGAGGCAGATGTTAAAAGGGCTTTGGCTAAGGGGGGCAATTTGAGTGTGGATGATTTTATGGCTCTTATTTCTCCTGCTGCTACACCATATATAGAACAGATGGCTCAGTTGAGCTATAAATATACCAGAGAGAGGTTTGGAAATACTATCTCTATGTATATTCCCCTTTATCTAACGAACTCTTGCAGTAATGGGTGTGTGTATTGTGGCTTTCATGTGTCTAATCCAATGAAGAGGACTGTGCTTACACCTGAGCAAACGATGGATGAGTATAGAGCTATTAAGAGGTTGGCACCTTTTGATAATTTGCTATTGGTTACGGGGGAGAACCCGGCAAGGGCAGGTGTAGATTATTTAGCTAAAGCTATTGATTTGGCAAAACCTATGTTTAGTAATATTCAGATTGAGGTGATGCCTTTGGATACGGATGAGTATGCTACACTTAAAGAGCATGGGTTAAATGGTGTTATTTGCTTTCAGGAGACATATAATAAAGAGAGGTATAAGATATATCACCCTAGTGGTATGAAGAGTAATTTTGAATGGAGGCTGAATGGGTTTGACAGGATGGGTATGGCAGGTATGCACAAAATAGGTATGGGTGTATTGGTTGGCTTAGAGGATTGGAGAACAGATGTTACCATGCTTGCTCATCACCTGAGATATATGCAAAAGAATTATTGGAAAACCAAGTATAGTTTGAATTTTCCCCGTATGAGACCATCTGAAAATGGAGGATTTCAGCCTAATGTAATTATGAGTGATAAGGAGTTTGCTCAATTGGTTTTTGCTACTCGTATTTTTGATCATGATGTTGATATTTCAGTTTCTACCCGTGAGCCTGCTCCTTTAAGGGATAATATGGCTCCCCTTGGAGTGACAACGATGAGTGCGGGAAGTAAAACGGAGCCTGGAGGGTATTTTAGCTTTCCGCAAGCCTTGGAGCAATTTCATGTGAGTGATGAGAGAACCGCATTAGAGGTGGCAGATGCCCTTAGAAAAAGGGGCTTGGAGCCTGTATGGAAAGATTGGGATAAATCATTGGAGTAATATTATGGAGCGCTATTTAAGACAAATTTCACTTACAGAGATAGGTGAGCAGGGGCAAAACAGATTGAAAAATTCATCTGCTTTATTAGTGGGAGTTGGAGGCTTAGGCTCTCCCATTGCTACATATTTGGTTGCTGCAGGTATAGGTAGGCTGGGGATTATTGATCCCGATAGAGTGAGTATAAGTAATTTATCCAGGCAAGTGCTTTATTCTGCGGATCAGGTGGGTATGTTTAAGGTGGATTGTGCAAAGAGTAGGTTGAGTGCAAATAACCCCGATGTGGCTATTGATACTTATAATTATGCTTTGGATGAATCTAATGCTCCATTATTGATTAGTAAATATGATATTGTAATTGATGGGACAGATAACTCTATTACAAGGTATATAATGGATAATGTGTCGGCATGCTTAGATAAACCTTATATATATGGAGCTATCAATGGTTTTGCAGGGCAGGTTGCTGTTTTTAATTATAAGAGCAAAGTGAGCTATAATGATTTGTATCCTAGGGAATTTGCTGCAATGAAAAATGATCCCCCTGCAGTGTTGGGTACAGCTGTGGCTTTGGTGGGTATTGTGGAAGCTAATGAGGCTTTGAAAGTGCTTATTGGTTTTGGAGAGGTGCTTGATGGAAAGTTGTTTACGATAGATTTAAGAGATTATAAAATAAATATTTTTAATATATGATGAATGCTGAGTTTGATAAATATGCGAGTGCTTACGACTCGTGGTTTATGGATAATATAAATGTACTTATGAGTGAGGCTAAGCTTGTAGCTCACTTTTTAAGTGATGCAGGAGAGGTGTTTTCAGTGGGGTGTGGAAGTGGTTTGTTTGAGATGATCTTGGAGAGAGATTATAATATCTCTATTAAAAATGGTATTGAGCCATCTAGTGGGATGGCTGAGATTGCACGTAAAAGGGGAGTGAGCGTTGAAATTGCAACTGCGGAGGAGGCTGATTTTGGGCATGAAAAATATGATACTATCCTTTTTAATGGTACGCCAAGCTATATCACAGACTTGAATTTAGCTATTAGGAAGGCTTATAATGCCCTTAAGAAAGGGGGAAGGATAGTTCTTATTGATGTACCTAAAGAGAGCTCGTATGGATTACTATATAATTTAGCTTTAGCTGTAGGTACATGGGAGCACTCCTTATTAGAGGGGGTAAAGCCAAAAAGCCCTTATCCTATTGAGTTTGTAAAAGTTGCTAATTGGAGAACAACACAAGAGAAGATTGATCTTTTGGAGAGAAATGGATTCTGTGACTTCCAATTTGCTCAAACCCTTACTAAACACCCATTAAATTCGGGAAATGCTGTAGAGGAGCCTATTGAGGGGTATGATGCTGGGGATTATGTTGCTATATGTGCTTATAAATTATAATTATAGAGTATGAGTTGGAGTAAAAACGCTTGGGGTAGAAATATAGATTTGATAGATAGTATTAAGCAACTCCCTTTCATTATTGATTTGGCAAATGGGAGTTTAACAATAGAGAGGTTCAGATATTTTATTTTACAGGATAGAATATATATCAAAGCATTCTCCGATACATTAAATATTTTGCAGAATAGGGTACCCCTTGCAAAGGATAAGGCGGCTTTGAATAAATTTGCTGATGAGGCTATTGGAGCAGAAAAGCATATTTTGGATTCTCTAGGGGATCTTTTTCCCCATGATTATATTCCTGTACCATCTCTCCTTGTGCCAAATAGGGCTAATAAAATATATTGCGCTTACGAGAGGGATATTGTTGAAAATTCATCTTTACAAAATGCTTTAGCTGTATTGTTACCCTGTTTTTGGGTATATAGTTATATTGGTCTATATATTTATTCGTTGCAAAAAAGTGTAACGAATAATCCATATAAAGCGTGGATTGAGGGGTATGGAGATAAGAGTTTTATGGAACAGGTGGATATATATAAACGCATTTGCGATTCTTATGCTTGCTTGGCAACTGAGCAAGAGAGAGAGCAGATGAACGAGTGTTTTACAAAAGCTATTGAGCTTGAAATTAATTTCTGGAGGATTATTTATGAAGAGTTATAAAAGAGTTTTATCTATTGCCGGAAGCGATAGTGGAGGAGGAGCAGGTATACAAGCTGATATTAAATCTATCTCTGCATGTGGATGTTTTGCTACTACGGCAATCACTGCAATTACGGTACAAAATACTTTGGGAGTTACAGATGTATTTCCAGTACCTGATAAAATAATAGGGGACCAAATTGAATCTGTTTTAAGCGATATTGGTGCTGATGCAATAAAAATAGGTATGTTGCATAGCTCATCTGTGATATTAACTGTAAAGGAGGCATTGATTAAAATGGGGGCTAAGAATATTGTGTTAGACCCTGTGATGGTTTCCACATCGGGGCATAAATTAATGCAAGATGAGGCTATTTCCACTTTGGAGAACGAGCTTATTGGTTTAGCAACATTAATTACACCAAATATACCTGAGGCAGAGATTCTATTGGGTAGAGAGATCGCTACTCAGAGGGATATATTTGATTTTGTCTCTTTATTAGCCAAGAAATATAATGTTTCTGTACTATTAAAAGCGGGGCATTTAGATGATGATATTCTTATTGATGTTTTGTATAATATCAATACCGGAGAGATTACCCAGATAGAGTCTAAAAGATTATATACAAAGAATACTCACGGTACGGGCTGTACCTTATCATCTGCAATTGCCTCCTTTTTGGCAAAGGGGTGCTCTTTGGAGGATTCTGTTACCAATGGTTGTAAATATATTCATAAAGCGATTGAGGATGGAGCCCATTATAAGATAGGAGAGGGGAATGGGGCGGTTAATCATTTTGGATTTTAATGATTCAGGATTATAAAGTGTATATAATATATCTTCTAGGTTTTAGTAGTTATTTGGATTACAGTATAATTAACCTATGAAATAAAAAGATAAGAGATAACCGATTATTTAAGAGGATCCGAAAATTTTTAAGAGTACGCGCAATCTAAAATTATGAAATTTAACAAAATTATTTATTATCTTCATGACAATTTCTGCTGTATCTGTTATAGGATACGCAAAGTATAATAACAATGCAGCTAGTGATATATTGATGGAGAATGTAAAGGCATTGACTCAAATTGAAATTCCTGATGGTACATACTGTAGCAATAGTTATGAAGGGTATTATTATGGAGTTATTGAGATAGTGGGAGTGGAATTTTTTATTTTCTGCGTAATAAAATAAATACATATAAAAGTGGATAAATACCTTAGATTTCTTATATTATATTATTAGGAATAATCCTTGTATCTTG
>CAZYQA010000147.1:0-6045 GCA_964649555.1 uncultured Muribaculaceae bacterium | reverse complement strand
TACTTAGTTCTAATTAGTCGTTTAGAGAGAATCTCTTGAACGCTACAACTTTCACCTCAGGATCGATTGTTTTAAGATATTCTTTAACGGTAGCTTTACCATCTTTTACAAATACTTGCTCTTCTAGAGTGCTTTCTTTGAAGAATTTTCCTAATTTACCAAGAGCGATTTTCTCAACCATTTCAGCTGGTTTACCCTCTTGAGCGATTTGCTCACGGTAAATCTCCATCTCTTTCTCAATAACCTCTTGAGGACAGTCATCTTTGCTGATAGAAACCGGAGCCATTGCAGTAATTTGCATAGCGATTTCTTTAGCAACATGCTCATCAATTGCTTTTGAGAATCCAACGATAGTAGCTACTTTGCCATTAGTGTGGATATATTTTCCAACGAATGGAGCCTCTACTTTACCATAGAATGGAACAGCAGTTTTTTCACCACTTTTACCTGTTTGTTGAGTGATAGCCTCTTCTACAGTCTCGCCAGAAGCGATTTTGCAAGCCATTAAACCTGCTAAATCTGCTGGTAAGTTTGCAAGAGCAGCCTCAGCAATTGCTTTAGCTAAATCTTGGAATTCTGCGTTTTTAGCAACGAAGTCAGTCTCACAACCAAGGCAAGTTAAGATACCTTTTGAAGTATCTTCGCTTGTTAAAGCTATAACAGCTCCCTCTGTAGTTTCTCTGTCTGAACGTTTAGCAGCAACCAATTTACCTTTTTCACGGATAATTTCTTGAGCTCTCTCGAAATCACCATTAGCTTCAACTAAAGCCTTTTTACAGTCCATCATACCGGCACCTGTCATTTGGCGTAGTTTTGCTACATCTGATGCTTTAATTTCCATAACAAATATTGTTGTGTAAAATGTTTAACTAATAATTTAGTGAGAGCTTATTCTGCTGCGCTCTCTTCTGCAGCTTGAGCTGGTTTACGTGCGCGTAATTTTTTTCCAACCGGTGCATCGCCCTCTTTATTCTCTGCAGCTACTTCTTTCTCTTTCTCTTTCTCTACTCTTCTCTCTTGTAAGCCTTCGTTGATTGCTGAGCAAAGAACGTCCATTACAAGTGAAATAGATTTTGCCGCATCGTCATTTGCAGGAATAACATAATCAATAGGGGTAGGATCGCAACAAGTATCAACTATAGCGATAACCGGAATGTTAAGGCGGTTAGCCTCTTTTACTGCATTCATCTCTTTCTGCACATCTACTACAAACAATGCTGATGGTAAACGATTAAGATCTGCTATAGAACCTAAGTTCTTTTCTAATTTTGCTCTTTGACGAGTAACTTGTAATTTTTCTCTTTTTGCAAGAGTCTCAAAAGTTCCGTCAGAGATCATTTTATCAATGGTGTTCATCTTCTTAACTGCCTTACGGATTGTAGGGAAGTTAGTAAGCATACCACCCGGCCATCTTTCTGTAACATAAGGCATGTTAACAGTTGAAGCCTTGTCGGCAACTATATCTTTTGCCTGTTTTTTTGTAGCAACAAATAAAATTTTGCGGCCTGCTCTAGCAAGCTGTTTCATGATATTTGCAGCTTCATCTATTTTGACAACGGTCTTGTGCAAGTCAATGATATGAATACCATTTTTCTCCATGAAGATATATGGAGCCATTTTTGGGTTCCATTTTCTTTTCAAGTGACCAAAATGCGAACCTGCATCAAGTAAGTCTTGGAAATTTGTTCTAGGCATTTTTTTGCTTTTTTAATTTTGTTTAACTCTTTTTGTCAATCCGGAGTAACGTTTTCGGTCTCCGGGATTTTCCGCGGCAGGACAAATTCAAGTAGTTATAGGTGCATCTCTGCGTCCTCTAAATCTTTAATTTTACTATCCTAGCCGTGCAATAAATAAATCAGTCTGTAAATACTAACGTTTGCTGAATTGGAAGCGTTTACGAGCTCCAGGTTGTCCCGGTTTCTTTCTTTCAACTTCTCTCGCATCACGAGTTAAGAAGCCTTCTGCTTTCAATGTAGAGCGGTATGCTTCTTCATTGATTTTGCAAAGTGCGCGGGAAATACCTAAACGTAAAGCCTCAGCCTGACCTTTGATTCCACCACCATCTAAGTTAACTTTGATATCAAAGTCAGCTAAGGTGTTAGTTACCATAAGAGGCTGTTTTACAATAAACTGAAGAGTCTCTTCTTTGAAATACTGAGAAAGCTCTCTTCCATTGATTGTAATGTTTCCTTTACCTGAGTTCACATAAACGCGAGCAACTGCTGATTTACGTCTTCCAAGGGCGTTGATTACTTCCATGCTCTGTTTATTAAATTTCGTTTAAATTAATTTGTTTTGGTTGTTGTGCTTGGTGTGGATGCTCTGCACCTGCATATACATGTAGGTTACGGAACAATTCAGCTCCAAGTTTATTTTTAGGAAGCATTCCTCTAATAGCTTCCTCAACTACGGCGATCGGTTTACGTGCTAGCAAGTCCTTAGGAGTTGCGAAACGTTGACCACCGGGATAACCTGTATGTCTAACATACACTTTCTCAGTTAATTTTTTGCCTGTAAGACGGATTTTGTCAGCATTTAAAATGATAACATTGTCTCCGCAATCTACGTGTGGCGTATAATTAACTTTGTTCTTGCCTCTTAGAACCATTGCGACTCTAGAAGCAAGTCTACCTAACACTAGGTCAGTAGCGTCAATCACTAACCATTCTTTGTTAACGGTTTGTGCATTCGCCGATACTGTTTTGTAACTTTGATAATCCACTGTGTTGATTTTTAAGTTAATACTTTATTTTTGTTGCGATTTCCCTATACACAAGGGGGTGCAAAGGTAATAAAAATTTTTAAAGTGACAAAATATGAGCTATTTCGTACCACTTTTTATTTATTTCATTATGTCTTGTACATGCCTCATCAAATGGTGTATAAGCGATATGCCCGTTCACTTGCCCAACCATTACCCCTGTTTTTCCATTCATTAAAGCTGTTACTGCATTGCTACCTAATATACTTGCTAAAACTCTATCATTACAAGTTGGTGATCCACCTCTTTGAATATGTCCCAACGTTGCTACTCTTGTTTCGTAATCTGGTAATCTCGATTTTACTTTCTCTGCAATCTCAATTGCACTTCCACCATCTTCACCCTCAGATACAATTACAATACCGCTCGTTTTGTTTTGTCTTCTCTCGTGATCCAGATATGCACAAAGTTTATCAATATCTGTATGCACCTCCGGGATAAGTGTTGCTTCTGCGCCGGTTGCAATTGATGTATATAGCCCGATGAATCCTGCATCGCGCCCCATTACTTCTACAAAGAATACTAGATTATGAGAATCTGCCGTGTCTCTGATTTTGTCTATTGCATACACTGCTGTGTTTATTGCCGTATCAAATCCTATAGTAAAGTCTGTGCCGTATATATCATTATCAATTGTACCCGGGACTCCTACTACAGGGAAATTAAATTCTTTGTGTAATTGATTTGCTCCTCTGAATGATCCGTCTCCTCCAATCACTACAAGGGCATCTATCCCCGCTTCTCTCATATTTTCGATAGCCAGTTCTCTATATTTTACCTCTTTAAATTCCGGGCATCTGCTAGATTTTAATATTGTACCTCCAAGATTTATAGTTTTAGATACAGAGTGTGATTTCATCCCCATAAACTGTCTGTTTATAAGCCCGGTATATCCTCTCATAATACCTACTACCTCAATCTTATGAAAAATAGCTGTTCGCACAACAGCTCTGATTGCGGCATTCATACCGGGAGAGTCTCCTCCTGATGTTAGCACTCCAATCCTTTTAATGTTTTTCTCGTTTGCCATACTTCTATTATATTATATGTGTTAAAAACGTACTCGCAAATTTAATGTTTTAAACTCAGAAAATATAGTTGTGCCACAAGTTTTATCAAAATTCGTATTATCAAATAGTTAGGATTGTTATTTTTCTTGATTTCACTTTCTCTTAGTTTTTAAAGTGTTTATTATTAGCGTTTTGATAAAACTAGCGCCGCAAGTAATTTTTTTTGCTACTTTTGCAGGTGAAAATATGTAGTTAAATGAAGATTAGAGATATTGAGTTAGGGGATAAGCCGTTGTTTTTGGCTCCGATGGAGGATGTGACTGATGCATCTTTTAGGTATATTTGTAAGGAGTTCGGGGCTGATATGATGTATACGGAATTTGTTTCGAGCGATGGGCTTATAAGAGATGCGAAGAAGTCTTTGGCAAAATTGGTGACTTATGATTATGAGAAGCCGGTGGGAATCCAGATTTATGGGCATATTCCGGATGCTATGATTGAGGCAGCTCAGATGGCTGAGAATGCTGTGGAGATTGCTGGTGGAGCAGGTGCTGATCTGATTGATATAAATTTTGGCTGCCCTGTGAATAAGATTGCCGGGAGAGGTGCCGGAAGCGGTATGATGAGAGAGCCCGATAAATTGGTGGAGATTACTAAAAGGGTAGTGGAGGCTGTTAAATTACCGGTGACAGTAAAAACAAGGCTAGGATGGGATGATAATTCCAAAATTATAGTTGAGCTTGCAGAGCGTTTGCAGGATGTGGGGATTGAGGCTCTTACGGTGCATGGTAGAACACGTTGTCAGATGTATAAAGGGGAGGCTGATTGGTCTCTTATTGGTAAAATTAAGGAGAACCCAAGAATGAAAATTCCTATAATCGGGAATGGTGATATTACCTCTGCACAAGGTGCCAAGGAGGCTTTTGATAGATATGGCGTGGATGCGATTATGATTGGTAGAGCCACTTATGGCAGACCTTGGATTTTCAAAGAAATAAAGCATTTCCTACAAACAGGGGAACCTATGAAGCCTTTAACGGTATTGGAAAAGGTGGATCTTGCAACTAAGCATTTTAATAAGTCGGTGGAGATAAAAGGGGAGAGAGTGGGTGTGTTGGAGATGAGAAGGCATCTGAGTAATTATTTTAAGGCGTTGCCCGATTTTAAGGATACAAGATTAAAACTTGTGACAGAGAATGATCCCCAAGAGGTATTAAAACTTATAAAGTATGTAGGGGAGAGATGGGGAGATTATGATATAAACGTATGAAAAATATAATCTATCTTTTAATAATAGTAATAGGTTACTCTTGTGGCGAGAGTAAATTATCTGATAATGTAGAGGTAATAGATATTCAAAACTATGCCCCGATGCAATGGCAAGATTTGCCAAAACAAATTACTGATACCGATTCTTTGGTGCTTTACGAAAACGATTCGGTTTTTATTACTATGATTAATGATCTGAAGCATATAAATGGTAATTACTATATCAACGATATGCGAAATAAGCAGATTGTATCTTTTAATAAAGATGGGAATGTAGAGAATGTGCTGCGTAAACATGGGAGGGGCCCCGGGGAGTATCTTAATATTGCTGACTTTGATGTAGATGTGGATGGTAATGTATATATTGCAGGAGGAGCCCTTGATAAACTGCTAATATATGATAAGAGCGGAGAATTGATAAAGGATACGAAATTGCCATTTGAGATAGATTTGATTAAGATAATTTCTCCTAATGAATATTTAGTATCAATTTGCAGTTGGGAAGAGGGTGAGCATAAAGGCAAGCAGATGGTCTCCACTGATAGCTTATTTAATATTATAAAAGTGCATACTAATTATACTCCTTATAAGGATGATAATTTCTGGTTAAGCTCCTCTTACCTAAAGGAGACCGAAAAAGGTATCTTTTTTCATAGGCAGGTGAGTTATAGCGTTTACTTGTTTAAGAATGGAGATATTGAGAAGATTTTTTTATTCGATTTTGAAGATCAAACTATTCCATTAGATGATAGAAAGGATATATTCAGAATAATTGAGAATAAAGAGATTAATAGATATAGAACTTTAATTGATTTTACTATTATCGGGGATAAATATATTTATGGGACAATGTTTGATGATGGAGGACGAAAGATTTTTATTGCTGACAGAAATAAAAAAGTAATTTATATGCAACCTAAAGGTATATTTACAGGAACAACTGATAATAAAATTATACAATTGGATTATTCGCAAGAGGATGATGCTTCAAATAATTTTAAATTA
>CAZYQA010000146.1:0-6091 GCA_964649555.1 uncultured Muribaculaceae bacterium | reverse complement strand
AATGTATAAAAAAAGATTGTCTTTTTGAATGTAAAATTGTAAATTGCATTTTGTAATCTTTTCTTAAAAAGCGTGTTATGCTATTTTATGGGGAAAATTTGCTAGTAAAGCAAGTTTTTGAAGTGAAGGCGGCAAAATATATTTTATATAAAAAAATAACTTAATTATGAAAAACACAGATTATTTGTACGGTGCCTCTGTACATGGAATCCAAGAATTCATATTCCAAACTAATAAACTCAAAGATATTGTTGGAGCAAGTGAATTAGTGGATAAAATATGTACAAAAGAATTTAGGCATTTTGTAGGTGAAGATCGCTCAATTTTAACAGCTGCAGGCAATATTAAACATATTTTTAAATGTAAAGAGGATTGTGAAAATGTGGTTAGAAACTTCCCAAAAAAGGTAATGGAATTGGCTCCGGAAATTACAATGAGCCAAGCTGTAGTAAAGATGGAGGGTGTTCTTTCTGAGTTTAGCCAAGCTGTAAAAGAGTTGGATAAGCGTTTACGTACTCAAAGGAATAAATCATTTCCCTCTACAACAACTGGATTAATTGGTATTAAACGCTCTCAAAGTACTGGGTTACCAGCAGTGGCATTAGTTGATGATAATGAGCTCATAGATCTTTCAACTCAAATGAAACGAAAAATCATAAAGAGCCAAAAGGATAGTGCTCCAGATTTATGTGAAAAAAATTTTGGAGATGATGTTAATCCTGAATATTTAACTACAGATCTGGATAAGATTACCCTAAATAATGATTGGATTGCAATTATCCATATAGATGGAAATGGATTAGGGAAAGTGGTACAAGAGATTGGAGGGAATAAAAATATTTTTAGTGATTTTTCTAAAAAATTAGATGCAGCAGCAAAGGCAGCAGCTTTAGCAGCATATAATAATGTTAAGGGTAAATTCGCCAATGAAAAGCTTATTCCAATGCGCCCAGTAGTACTAAGTGGGGATGATCATACTCTAGTTTGTAGAGGCGATTTGGCGATTGATTATGTAGAAGCTTTTTTAAGCGCATTTGAAAAGCAGACACAAGATGAATTAAAGGGTATTACTAAAACCAAGTATCTAACTGCTTGTGCAGGAATTGCATTTGTTAAATCTTCTTTCCCATTTTATTATGGATATAGTTTATCTGAAGCTTTATGTAAAGCTGCAAAAGAGGATGCAAAAAAGGAATGTAATTTAATCGATGGATTACCACAATCTTGTTTAATGTTCCATAAAGTTCAAGATAGTTTTACAGAGACATACGAAGAGATTGTTACACGTGAATTAACTCCATGCGATGATATATCATTTAAGTTTGGTCCTTATTATTTAAATGAAATGAATAATATGTGGACAATTAAAGATCTCAAAAAAAATGCATTAGATGGGTTAAGTGGAGAGGAGGGGAACGCTATAAAATCGCATTTACGCAAGTGGTTGAGCTTGCTTTGCGACAATAAAGCAATGGCAGAGCAAAGAATAAAGCGGCTGGAGCAACTCAATGAGCCTAATATAAAATTCATAAAGGAGGTAACTAATATTTTAAATAGTAAAAGAGTTCCTGTTTATGATATGCTCACTTTAAATACAATATATAATCAAAATACAAAAAAGAAAGAATAATGGATATACAATATAAAATAGATTTTTTTTCTGATTGGCATTGTGGGTCTGGATTATCCGCAGGTGCAGATGTGAGTGCTTTAGTTATTAAGGATAAAGATGGATTGCCGTTTGTTCCGGGTAAAACAATAAAGGGGCTTTTGCGTGAAGCGGTGGAAGATTTACAGCAGTTTGATAATAGATATCAAGATATAATAATTGATGAATTATTTGGATTCAGTGACAATAATGATAAGATGCAAAATACTACTCTT
The DNA here is from genome assembly GCA_964649555.1 of uncultured Muribaculaceae bacterium. Classification (GTDB taxonomy): domain Bacteria; phylum Bacteroidota; class Bacteroidia; order Bacteroidales; family UBA932; genus Egerieousia. The sequence continues at coordinate 4,207 of CAZYQA010000146.1, read as the reverse complement.
TATTTTAGGAATGCAGAATTATCTGAAACGCAACGTAAGGCTATAAATGATAATAATGCAGCTAAGTATTTATATAGGATAGTTACTTCAATAGCGATAGATGATAATTATATAGCAAAAAATAATTCTCTACGAAAAATAGAGGTTGTTGTACCTTGTACTTTGGAGGGTGAGATAATAGTTAATTCTAAACAAGATATAAATGATTTATTAATTAACGGTTTAAGTTATATTAAACGATTGGGACAAAATAGAAATCGTGGATTAGGTAGATGTAAAATAACTATAAAGCAGGGAGGTGTGTTATGAAAAGTATAAAATTTAAATGCACATTGCTTTCTGATGTTATTATTAATCAAAAAGCTGCCACACAGGGTAGTTTAGATTGTCTTGATTTTATTCCAGGTAGCAACTTTCTTGGTATCGCTGCAAGTAAGTTGTATTATAGAGAAGATGAGCCTAGTGATAGAAATAGATTATCATTAGAGCAATCATTAGAGGTTTTTCATAGTGGTAAAGTGCGTTTTGGGGATGCTCATCCCATAATAGCTAAAATGAGAACTTTACGTATTCCTGCATCAATGCACTATCCTAAATCGAAAAAAATATCGGAAGAGTGTTATATATTCCATTGTACAGATCACTCCATAGATGATATTCTTGGTAAACAACTTAAACAGGCTAGAAAAGGGTTTTATTCTTTTGCAAATAACGAGATTAGAGCGGCAAATATATCGCATAGTTATGTTCTAAAATCTGCTTATGACAGAGTAAACCGCAGATCTAAAGATGAGAGTATATTTGGCTATAAATCTATTGATAAAGGGAAGGAGTTTTGCTTTGAAATAGAATTGGATGATGAGGCATATATATATCGGGAGCAAATTATTGCCTCACTAAAAGGTATAAAACATTTAGGGCGCTCAAAGAGTGCTCAATATGGATTGGTGAAGATTGAGGTTTTTAGCTATAATGAAGCTGCTTGTAGTTGTTATGAAAAGGAAGTGGCTGTTTATGCTGATGCTCGTTTGATATTCTTGGATGAGAATGGACAACCAACATTTCAGCCAACACCTAAGCAATTAGGCTTAGAGGATGGTGTAGTAAAGTGGGAGTATTCTCAGATAAGGACATTCCAATATGCGCCTTGGAACTCTAAACGTCAGGCACGTGACGCTGATCGCTGTGGAATAGAGAAGGGGAGTGTGTTTATAGTTGATGTTTCTAATTGTAAACAGTCTCTCAATTTAGATTCTAGATATATAGGCTCTTTTAATAATGAAGGTTTTGGAAAAGTGATTTATAATCCTGCTTTTCTGCAAAGTAAACCAAATGAAAATGGGCTTGCTCTATATAGATTCACAGAAGATTCTGTATCAAATTCTGCAGAATCCATGCCTGATATAAATGTGGAAATTAATAATTTACTTTCTTATAATGATGATGATTTATTAGCTTACCTTGCCAAAAAGAAAGAAGAAGAAATGATACAAACACAAATTTACGAACAAGTAAATATGTTTGTAGAAGATAAATGGCGTGGGAAATTATTTATTGATAAAGAGTCTTTTGCATCTCAATGGGGAGTGATTAGAAATATAGCATTATCTAATAAAGATAATGATTCTATATTGGAAGAGATTAAAAATTACATTTCCAACGGTGTAAAATCTAAAGATTGGGGAGAACGTAATAGAAAAGATATTTTAATTGCTTTTATGGATAATGAAAATAATAAACATATTCTTCGATTATTAATTATTAATCTTGCATCAGCAATGGCAAAAGAATGTAGTAAATCTAAAATAATAAAATAATGAGCGATAATAAAATATATACACATCGCTTTGTTGCACGAATTATCATTGAAGCGGCAACCCCATTAGTAATTGGGAGCGGAAATAAAGATATTATCACAAATGATGTTGTAGTAAAGGATGCTAACGGTTTACCATATATTCCGGGGACATCTATAGCTGGCATTATACGACACTCTATGAAAGAGCTTGTTCTTAAAAATGAATTTGAAATTAATGCTTATGATTTATTATTTGGATATCACAAGGAATCTAACAAGAATAAAACAGAAAATGATAAACCTGATGATTCAACAGTAAGTGATATTGGGAGAGGTTCTGAAATCATTTTTACAGAAGCCAGAATGATAGGTAGAGAGAATAAAGTGATTGATGGATTGCAAAATATTAATTGGCGTGATGTTTTCTACAGCTACTTTAAAGAATTACCTATTCGTCAACATGTGCGCATAAATCATAGGGGTATCGGTGAAGATTCCGGAAAATTTGACGAGCAAGTTGTATATAAGGGTACTCGCTTCTGTTTTGAAATAGAAATGGTATCAGATGGTAATAACTATAATCAGTTTGAGCAAGTATTAAAGCAGCTTCAATTTAAGACTTTCCGTATTGGAGGTGGAACTAGAAAAGGGTTTGGAGAAATAGAGATTGTATCGTGTGTTACTAAAAAATTTAACCTCAATACCCTAGATGGACTTGATGCTTATTTGCAAAAATCCTCATCACTTGCAGAAGATTGGAGTGGGGATAGTTTTTTACATAGTAGTGATGATAATAACTGGACAAAGTATGAGCTTACCATTACTCCAGAGGATTTCTTCTATTTTGGTTCTGGGTTTGGAGATAGTGAGGTTGACATGACTCCTGTTACTGAAGATTTTATTTCATGGGATAAGGTGGAGCCATATTTTAAGAATAATGCTATTTTGATTCCAGCCACTTCAATTAAAGGAGCTATGGCTCACCGTGTGGCTTTTCATTATAATAAACTGAATAAGATTTTTGCTGATAAAATACCTCAAGAGGAATTAGAAAAATATACGGGTAAAAATAATACTGCTATACGAGTGTTGTTTGGTTCTGAAGCAAATTCTAATGATACAAAAGAGAGTTCAGAAAATCAGATGAGAGGTAATGTTATTTTTTATGATATAATAAAGAGTGTAGATCATCAAGACAAAATTCTAAATCATATAGCCATTGATCGTTTTACGGGAGGCTGTATTGATGGTGCACTTTTTAGTGAAAAAATCACTTATGCAAATCATCATCCATTTGAAATAAAGATTTTGGTAAATAATATTGCATTTAAGGAAGATAACGTTAAAGAGGCTTTTGAAAACTCCTTGAAAGATATTTGTAATGGCATGTTACCATTAGGGGGAGGAGTAAATCGTGGGCATGGGTGTTTCAAGGGAGAATTAAAATGCAATGGTGAAATTGTACCTAATAAATAGAGAACGTAAATTATGAAAACAGAAAAAATAGAAAAGTCGAAATATCAAGGCTATTTATGGTATAGCGACAAAACTAAACCTAAAGTATTAATTGATCAAGATTTTGAATTAGAGCTGTGCGAGACAAATAATCCATTTATTGTAGAGGGACAATTATTTGATGGCAATGTTTCTATCAGTATTAAATATGTGGATGGAAAGTATATTGCACATAAAATAGATGTGCAGGCTGAGTATCCCGATAAAGAGTATACAGAAAGAGAGTTTATTGCCAATAAAATGGGGGGAGTAGATAAACTTATCTTTAGGCAATATTGGAAAGCGCAGCCAGATGAATTATGTGAAGGTATGCCTGTTCTTCAGCCAGATGTATTAGTATTTGTAGGATTTAAATTATGGGAGGGGTAGGTTATGGGAGTAATTAAAGCACCTTTTAACTTTGTGCCACTATCTAACAAAGTGTTTTTTCCAGATTGGGCAAAAGAAATTTTTCATGATATACCTTTTTCAGATGGCGTCAGTGGTGTAATTGAATTAAAAATTACAGCTAAAACACCTATTTTTGTACGTAATGGCCATACCGAAAAAGACCAAAAGGAAAAAAATGATAATTATAAATCTTTTAGTAAGATCGATAATAAGTATTTTATTCCGGGAACATCTATTAAGGGGGCTATAAGGAGTGTATTGGAGATTCTGAGTTTTGGGAAAATTAATTTAGATAAAAACGCTCAATTTGCACAACGTGAATGGGATAATCCTGAATTGTATCAACTTAAAAAGCAGCAAAATAAACTTTATTGTGGCTATCTGCGAAGAAAAGGTGACGGTTATGAAATTATTGATTGTGGTAAACCATTGAGAATAGGACACGATCGAATTGATGAATATCTTTGTACTAATATATTTAAACGGCATTTTTCTGTTGAATCT
>CAZYQA010000145.1:0-6126 GCA_964649555.1 uncultured Muribaculaceae bacterium | reverse complement strand
ATAAGAGAGATACTTGGCAAAAGAATACTAATTTTAGATGGGGCTTTAGGAACAATGTTTCAAAGCTATAACTTATCTGAGAGTATGCAAGGCTGCTATGATATATTAAATCTTGCACGCGAAGATATAGTTAAGGGTGTTTATTCTCAATATTTAGAGAGTGGAGCTGATATTATCTCTACAAATACTTTTAATTCAAACTCTATATCTATGGAGGAGTATGGATTACAGGATAAAGTATATGAGATAAATTACTCATCTGCAAAATTAGCAGCAGAAGAGGCTGACAAATACACAAAAATTAATCCTGATAAACCACGCTTTGTGGCAGGCTCAATAGGACCTACAAATAAAACCGCATCAATTGCAACTGATCTGAATAATCCGCAAGAGAGAAGCGTGTCATTTGAAGAGTTATTTGCAGCATATAAAACTCAAGTTGAAGGGCTTATAGATGGTGGAGTAGATATACTTTTGGTAGAGACAATTTTTGACACCCTTAACGCAAAAGCTTCAATAAAAGCAATAGATGCCGTATGTAGTGAAAAGGGTTGTAACACACCTGTAATGCTATCGGCTACTGTTGCCGATAAATCTATGCGTACACTTTCGGGGCAAACAATTGAGGCATTTTATATTTCAATCAAACATGCACCAAACTTAATAAGCGTGGGGCTAAACTGTTCGTTTGGAGCACACGATATGCTACCTGCTCTCAGAGAATTAGCTAAGGTATCAGATTTTGCTATATCAGCTCACCCCAATGCAGGGCTACCTAACGGATTTGGAGGATATGACCAGACACCACTAAAAATGAGGCAAGAAGTGGAGCAATTCATAAAGGAGGGGCTTGTTTCTATAATAGGAGGATGCTGCGGAACTACACCTGAGCATATAAGAGAGATTGAAAAAATAGCTAAGAATTATCCGGCTCCAGCAAAAAAAGAGTATAAGCATGAGACTATGTTATCAGGCTTAGAATCACTAATTATTACTCCGGAAAAAGGATTCATAAACATTGGAGAGAGGGCAAATGTAGCAGGTTCGGCAATCTTTGCAAGAATGATAAAAGAGGATAGATATGAAGATGCAGTATCAGTTGTTAAGCGCCAAATAGAGGATGGGGCACAAATGATTGATATTTGTATGGATGATGCAATGATTGACACAGAGCAAGCTATCTCAAAATTCATAAACCTGATTAATGCAGATCCAGAAGCGGCAAAATTACCATTGATGATTGATTCATCTTCTTGGAATGTAATTGAGAGAGCTTTGCAATTGACTCAAGGGAAATCCATTGTAAATTCAATATCTCTAAAAGAGGGAGAAGAGGAATTTTTACGCAAAGCTTCACTTATAGCGAAATATGGTGCGGCGGCTGTAGTAATGTTACTCGATGAGAAGGGGCAAGCAGTAACTTATGACCATAAAATGGAGATTGCAAAAAGAGCTTATTCAATCCTTATAAATAATGGATTTGCTGCTGAAGATATAATTTTCGACTTGAATATTCTTTCCGTTGCAACCGGTGTGGAGGGAGATGAACTTTATGCGATTGATTTTATAAAAGCTTGCAAAGAGGTAAAATTGGAATGTAAAGGGGTAAAAATTAGTGGAGGATTAAGCAATTTATCTTTCGCCTTTAGGGGAAATAATAAAATACGCGAGGCTATGCACTCTGTCTTTTTATATCATGCAATCAAAGAGGGGCTGGATATGGCAATTGTAAATGCAGGAATGCTACAACTATATGATGATATTGAGATTGAGCTAAAAGATTTATGCGAAGATGTAATTTTGAACAGAAGAGCAGATGCAACAGAAAGATTAATCGAATATGCTCAAAAAAGCAAAGGGGAAGAGAATAAAACCAAAGAGAAAAAACAGGGAGATGCTTGGAGAGAAGAGATACTAAATGAGAGATTATCATACTCGCTTGTAAAAGGTATAACGGATTACATTGAGACAGATATAAATGAGGCTTTGGCTGAGTACCCAAACCCAATGGATATAATTACAGGCCCACTAATGCAAGGTATGAACCGAGTTGGAAAAATGTTTGGTAGTGGAAAAATGTTTCTTCCTCAAGTGGTAAAAAGTGCCAGAGTAATGCGCAAGGCTGTAGATATATTATTACCTTATATTGAAAATGAAGATCATACAAAAGAGCTAAAAGGGAGTGTAATTATAGCAACTGTAAAGGGTGACGTGCATGATATAGGGAAGAATATTGTCTCGGTAGTGCTATCATGCAATGGATATAATGTAATAGACCTTGGCGTGATGACACCACCGGAAAACATTGTTGAGGCTGCAATTAAACACTCTGCAGTTGCAATAATTGTAAGTGGACTAATCACTCCATCATTATTTGAAATGTCGCATCTTGCAACTATGATGCAAAATCAAGGGCTCAATATCCCATTAATGGTGGGTGGTGCAACTACATCTCCCCTACACACAGCTGTAAAAATAGCTCCATTATATAATGGAGGTGTATTTCATAGCCACGATGCAACAGATTGTGCAAAAGTATTATCTGAGATTACTTCTCAATTTAGCGATTACTATAAAGAGCAAATACTACAAAAGCAAGGAGAGCTGAGAGAGCAATATATAAATAACGAGAAGAAAAAAGAGTACTTAACAATTGAGCAAGCTAGAGAAAATGGAGCGAAGGTGAGCTACAATGATATAGTTAAACCAAATTATCTTGGAGAAACTATATTAAAAAATATTGACCTCAACAGAGTATCAAGTTATATAAACTGGACATCATTTTTTGCTGCATGGCAAATTAAAGGGCGCTACCCTGAGATATTTAACAACCCTGAAAAAGGGGAACAAGCAAAAAAATTATATGATGACGCGCAAGAGCTACTAAAGGATATAATTGATAATCACAAAATTGAAGCAAGAGCAGTTATTACAACTTATCAGGCAAGCTCCAGCAATGAAAGTGTAATCTTAAAGGAGAATGAAAAGGAGATTGGAGAGCTAAATTTTGGAAGATCCATTATAAAAGGTGAGCACAATTATTCCCTTGCAGATTTTATAGCCCCTAAAGAGAGTAATATACAAGATTATATCACTACCATTGTGGCTACTGCAGGAATAGGAGTAAAAGAACTTGTAACACAATTTGAAAACAAAGGGGACACTTATAATGCAATAATGACTCAATTATTATCTGATAGACTAGTTGAAGCATTATGCGAGATGATTCACTTTGATATTAGAACAAAATATTGGGGATTCTCAGATGAATCCGAAGATATGGATAGAATCCTCAGAGGCAGATACCGCTCAATACGTCCTGCATTCGGATATCCATCATGCCCAAGCCATAAAGAAAAGAGAGTGATATTCGATCTACAAAATATAGAGGCAAAAATAGGCGTCTCTCTCACCGAAAACCTTGCTATGACACCATCTTCATCAGTATGTAGTGTTGTTTTAGCCTCAAACGAGGCAAAATATTTTTTAATGAATCAATAATATGAAGATCCCAGATATTATATCTCAAGCACAAAACTCGGGAAGCTGCAGATTTGCTTTTGAACTACTCCCCCCTTTAAAAGGTGATGATATTAACACTATTTTTTCTACTGTTGATAAACTCAATCGTTTTAACCCTGCGTATATCAATATAACATATCATAGAAATGATATAAAATATGTTGAGAGAACTGATGGGTTACTCGAAAAAAGGATTACAAGCAAGCGCCCCGGAACTGTTGCTATAGCAGCAGCAATTACAGCAAGATATGGAATTGAGGTAGTGCCTCATATAATCTGTGGCGGCTTTAATAAGTATGACACCGAAGATGCTTTAATTGATCTAAATTTTTTAGGAATCAAAAACATACTTGCTCTAAGAGGTGATAACGCACACGGAGAGAGGAGTTTTAGAGCCGAAAAGGATGGACACTCTTACGCATGGCAGCTTGTAGAACAGATTAAAGATATGAACAAAGGGATATTTGCAGACAGCGAAGTAGCTGTATCACATCCAACTGATTTCTCTATTGGTGTAGCAGGGTATCCTGAAAAGCATCTTGAATCTCCTAACCCAAGTGTGGATTTACTAAATCTAAAATATAAAATAGATAAAGGAGCGGAATATATTGTAACTCAGATGTTTTTTGACAACTCTAAGTTTCTTAGATTCAGAGATAAATGCGAGAAAATTGGAATAACTGTCCCTATCATAACAGGGCTAAAACCAATGTCTACTAAAAACCAACTCTCACTCCTACCACAAACTTTTAATGTGAATATCCCTGAAGAGCTTGCGCAAAAGGTATATCAAGCAAAAGATAATAGCGAAGTGAGAAAAATTGGAGTTGACTGGACAATCGCTCAATGTGAAGAGCTACGCAAAGAGGGTGTACCTGTTTTGCACTTCTACACTATGGGCAAGGCTGACAATATTGAGGCTATCGCTGAAGCACTATTTTAATGGCTTCAGCGTTCTTAGCATCAATATACCTAATAGTATGGAGCTACCAGCACCAAACCAATATTTCCAATCTGAAATATGGCACGATTCAACTAAATTATTAGAGATAGCAAACCATTTCTCAGGTAAAAGATAATCTATACCAAGCCCAAAAAGTATAGCTCCAATTGTAAGAACAGCAAGGTATATAAGTGTAGACCTTTTGCCCAATACTTTATAAACAACTAAAATTGCTGCAGCATTAGTAGCAGGGCCGGCCATAAGCAAAACCAAAGCTGCTCCCGGCGACAAGCCTTTAAGCATAAGTGCCATTGCAATAGGAATAGAACCAGTTGCACATAAGTACATAGGGACAGATAATAATAGCACCATAAGCATACTCAAAATTGGATGATTTGATAAAGAAGCAAAGAAATCATCAGGTATAAACATAGTAATAACTGTTGCTATCAATATTCCAAGTATTATCCATTTAGCAAGATCTTTTACCATATCATAAAATCCATATCGAAAAGCGCTCTTCAATTTATCTTTTAATGTAATTGATTCAATTACAGCACTCTTTCCAGAACAGCAACTTTTCTTTTCACACTGCTCTTCCTTGGGAGCATCATCATCTTTATCAAACTTATTAACCAAAAATCCACTCATAAGAGCTGTGAAAAAAGCAGCAATTGGCCTGATAATAGCAAATGGAAGCCCCATTAAAGAATATGTAGCAGCAATACTATCAACACCAGTTTGTGGTGTAGATGTTAAAAACGATACTGTAGCACCTTTACTCGCACCATCTTTCCTCAAAGACATAGCTGTAGGAATTACACCACATGAGCATAAAGGGAGAGGAATACCAAAAAGAGTAGCTTTTAACACTGAAGAAAAGCTCTTTTTGGAGAGATGATTATTATATATGTTTTTTGGAAGGAATACATGCAATAGACCCGCAATAAAGAAGCCTAATAAAAGATATGGAGACATATCATTAGCAAGACTCCAAAATGTATTTAAAAATTCTTGTATCATATAGCTTATAATTTTTCTGCAAAGTTATAATACAGCTATACCCTATATGTTACAATATTCTCATTATGATTTATAAAATTTTCACACGATTAAAAAGTTTTATCTAGTGGGTCTCTATGCCCTATTGTTGCCTTATATTGAGTTGGTGTCATCCCTACTACTTGCTTGAACTGATTACTCAAATGAGCAACACTACTAAACCCCAGCTTATAGGCAATTTCACTCAACGACAACAAATTATAAGTAACCAACTCCTTTACTTTTTCTACCCTCTGTCTGATAAAATATTTTTCAATAGTAACCCCTTCTGATTGAGAAAAAAGAGTGCTTATACTCTTATAATCCCTTTTTAATTTGTCACTGATAATTTTTGACAACTGTATATTATCAAGATCCTTTTCTGATTTAAGCAACTCTAATACGATATTTTTAACCTCATTTACAATTTGCTCCCTCCTCTCTCGAATAATTTCAAGGCCAATCTCATTTAATGATCTTTCAATAAGTATAATTTGCTCATCACTTACATCCTGTTTAGTTTCAACAAAGCCAAGCCCTGCACAACAAATATCTATATTATGGCGTGTAAAAATCTCTTTTACAGCCATAATACATCTATCGCAAACCATATTTTTTAT
>CAZYQA010000144.1:0-6148 GCA_964649555.1 uncultured Muribaculaceae bacterium | reverse complement strand
CTTTTACTATATGGTCGGGTGTGAGGTTGCAGATATCACGATACGCCAAGCCAGTGAAGCAACAACGAAGCTAAAAAGCAATGATTTACAAGCTAATGAATATTGGTCTTATCTAACTGAATTTCAGAGAATAACGCAGAAATTCAACAATCAAGCAAAGAGCAATATTTGGTAGAAAAAAGCGTGAGTTCAACTACCAAGTCATTACCTATATTTACTCGCATATTATTGATGAAAAGTGCTTATATACAGGCTCTAAATCAATAATTACAATCCGAAAGTAGTCATTTTGATTAAGGTTTATTCATTTATGATTACTATTCATCAAACTGCGCTATTATGACACTTTCAATTTACTGATTATTAGACTAATAGGATGTAAATTTGCATTAAAAAAGAAAGTGTATGAAAACAGAAATGAAGGTATTGCTCTACCTAAAGAAAAATGAGCAGGATAAAGACAAACTTTGCCCTCTTATGGGAAAGATAACAATTAAAGGTAGTCGCATCACAAGCTCGCAGTTTGCTTGTAAAATAAAGATTGATGCAAACATCTGGAATGCAACTTCACAACGCTGTACAGGAAAAAGCCGTAAGGCTACTACAACTAACAAGGAAATAGAATCTATGTTACTACTAATAAGAACTAGATTTGAGGACTTGTATTCAAGGGGAGATAATTTTACAGCCACAGATGTAAAAGTAGCATTTCAAGGAATAGCAGATGGGCAGGCTACACTTCTACAATTTTTCATTGAGCATAACGAAGAGTATAAATTGCGCATAGGCATTAATCGTGCTAAAGCTACCCATACGCAGTATAGAGTAACCTTACTGCACTTGACTAACTTTGTAAAATCTCACTACAAGGTATCAGACATCGCCTTAAAAATGTTAGATGAATCATTTATTGAAAACTTCTGTAACTACCTAAAGATAGAGAAACTCCAAAAAGTAAATACGCTAATAGGTCATATTAATCGTCTTAAAAGTGTTACTCATATAGCCATATATAAAGGTTTGATAGATAGAAACCCTTTTAAAGATTTCCCCACACCAAAACAAATCAAAAAACAACGCTATCTAAGTCAAGAGGATTTAAGTAAATTAATGACAACCAAACTTGATACGCCCAATAGAAATTTCACACGAGATATGTTTTTATTTTCAACATTCACTGGTATCAGTCATTGTGATATGGTAACTCTGAGTGAGAATAACCTAAAGCGTGATGATATGGGTAGGCTATGGATAATGACTACTCGCCAAAAGAGTAAAGTTCCTGAGAATGTTCTTCTTTTAGATGTAGCTATAAAAATTTTAGAAAAATATCGTGGCACAGCCAAGAATGGTTTACTCTTCCCTATGCTTACCAAAGAAAGTATGAACCTACATCTAAAGAAGATAGCTCAACTTTGTGGTATAAATCAGCCCATTTCATACCATCAAAGTCGCCATTGTTTTGCAACTCAAATATGTTTATCACAAGGAGTTCCAATTGAAGCCGTTAGTCGTGCTATGGGACATAAAAACATTAGCACAACACAGCGATATGCAAAAATCACTCACGAGAAAATAGATAAAGATGTGGATATTTTTAGTTCTAGGATAGCAGGCAAATTCGCTCTCAATGGAATAGATGCACCACCATCTACTATCTTAAAAGATATGAGCAGAAGAAAAACTCGCCCAAGTAAATTACCACAATTAATAAAGGAATAAAAGCTATGAGAAGTACATTTAAAACATTATTCTACATAAACAAGAAGAAACTAAAATCAGATGGCACAACAGCCATCATGGGGCGCATCACCATTGATGGAAAGATTTCTCAGTACAGCACAGGTATTTACATCTTACCACAAGATTGGAATGCCGTAAGTGGGCGCAGTAAAAAAGAAAAGGAAGTAAATTATTCACTTGACAAGTTAGAAGAGAAAGCTAAATTAGCCTATAAAAAAAGTGTTGATACAGATGGCTTTGTGTCTGCTGAGATAATAAAAAACATAGTTACAGGTAAAGTTCAAACAAAAGAAACACTACTAACGCTTTTTGATGAACATATAGAAGAATTTAAGAAACGAGTAGGAATAGACAGAGTTAGAAAATCATACATTCGTAGGCTTACAGTGCGTAAACATCTTGTGAACTTTATGGAATACAAATACCATATAAAAGACATAGCCTTACGCTCAATAGGTATGCAGTTTATGAATGACTTCCAATTTTATTTATCTGTTATCTTGCAAATAAAAACCATATCATATAATGACTATCTAATTATTTTGCGATTAATACTTCGATTAGCCGTTAAGAGAAAAGCAATCAAGCGAGACCCATTTGCAGGATATAAATTTGAGATACCACCCATACAACATCGGCATCTATCAATGGCACAGATAATAAAATTAATGGAAATAGAACTTCCTACCTATCGTTTATGCCACACAAGGGATTTGTTTATTTTTGCAGTTTTTACAGGACTTGGGAGAGCTGAAGTAGCTGAACTCAGTGAGCAGCATATCCAAAGAAAAGAAGATGGTTCAGTATGGATAAATATTAAAAGAGCCAAGACGCAAGTAGAATGTAATATAAAACTTGTAGATATCGCTTTAGGGATAATGCAAAAATATTGGAAAGAGGGAGAAAATGGAAAAATATTCTATGTGCCACAAACATCAAGTCTTAGCCGTAGTCTAAAGATGATAGCTCAGAAATGCAATTTAGACTGTCACTTGACTTACTATATGGCAAGACATAGCTTTGCCACAAACTGCCTAAATAATGGTGTTCCAATAGAAACCATAAGTAAGATGATGGGGCATTCATCAATAAAAACAACGCAAATTTACGGTGAAATTACAAATCAAAAAGTAGGCGAAGATTTTGGAATATTAGCTGATGCAACAAAAGGAAATTATACGATTACTGAGAGTAATATGCCACTTAGAGTGTACCAATGTGGACGATATAGTGGCTGGAAAAAAGAAGTTACAGAATAAATAAGAATAATTATGGAAACAAGAAAGGTAATAACAATTAACGAAAATGGTACAGTATCACTGCCAAATGATAAAAATATAATGATGCGAGATTTTGAGATAGCAGAACTTCTAGGGCTGAGCTATCAAAGCACCAAAACAAAAATAAAAGCCTTACTGAATATAGGAATAGGCTTAGACTATCCTCATGGCGGGGAGATAGTAGGAACTAAGATAATTCCAGAGTTCTATGGAATGGAGCTTATTATTTCATTAGCCTTTTCTGTAAACACCTATAAGGCTGAAATCCTTAGAAAGTGGGTACTAAATAGTATCTCTAATTCTAATAATGCCAATATCCCCATTTTTATTAGTCTTAATAATCCATCAAGAAATAAAAATGGAATTTATAATTAAATCGTCTTAATCATCTCTATCTATGGCAAATGTAGCTTTAGAGTGTGGAAATATTCAAGTCCAAGCCCCCAAAGGGGTTACTCCTAAAGTCGTAAGACTTGCCTATATCCACCCTCTACGCAAGTTGAAAAGCCATAGATAGAGACGACCAAGCCGATGAGATAAAGCATAAAAAAGAAATGGTATAAAACAGAAGTAAACCTCTGCTTTATACCATTTTTTTCTTTTTTCTGCCTTAATAATTAATGAGAGACTCTCTCACCTCCTAGAACAGCATAAAAAGCTGTTCCTACTTCCAAGCCTTAATAAGATGCTTTTCAAGAAATTGCTGAACATCAGATTCTCTAAAGCTAACCTTACCTCCTTTCTCAAATTGGAAGTAATCAATCTTGCCACTTGTGCGCCATTCTTGAAGGGTTCGTTCGCTTACTTTTAGCTTTTTAGCAAGCTCAGTTACGGTAAGGAATGTTTCATTACCAATGCTTCTTGTAGCATGTTTCTGCTCCAGCTTATCAAGAGCTGCCATCATTCTATCGAGTAAAGTCATAAATCTTTCTACTCGTTCACTCTGTCCTGTTATTACTTCTGCTCCCATAAGGCTATGCACTCTTTTTTAGTAGGTTCATAACATCTTCACGGCGGTAGTAGATTACATTTCCAATTTTTGTGTAAGCAATCCTACCTGAGTCTCGGTAATTTTGTAATTGGCGTTTCTTTAGGTTCAGAAGAACACATACCTCGCCATTGTCAAGCCACTCTTTTAGGCTCTTGTCATTCGCATTACTGCATACTCGCTCTAACTTTTCTGCCAGAGCTTCAAATCGTGCCATCATCATCTCAAAGGCACTCTCTTCTATATTTAATATTTTCATATTTCAGTGATTTAAAAAATTTGTAATTCTATTAATTAAACCACCACTAAAATCTAAGTAGTCCGTAAATAACACACAGGTATCCCTCCTATGTATTGGACTTCGGGGACAAAAATAAGAATAAATTTCCATACTACCATAGCTTACAAGGCTGATGGATTCTTATTCACTAAACTGCCTTATTTTGCTCATTAAACTCTCTGCACTCAATAAGCACAGTCTATCTATTTTTCCAACAGCTCTTGCATCACACACTAAGCATAATAAGGCAAACTGCACATAGTCATAACACCTCTCTTAATGCACTATAAATCAATATAAAGAAGAGTTGTCAAACTGGGCTAATTCATTTGTAGATACCAATTTAAGCCATTTACTTTGGTCTTGAAAGTGGGTAAACAGAGTGAAGTTTACCAACAAAATAATAATCATTTTAAAAATTAAAATTATGACAGAAGAAACAGAAAACAAAAGTCAAGAAGACGTATTTATGGAAAGCCTTTCACGAGCTATTCCTAATGCTAAAGACAGAGAACTATTTACACCTAGTGAATCAAGTAAACGCAGTTCACCCAAGCAACGCAAGGCATCAATGGAAGAATACAAGCAAACATTCCTAAGTGTACCCAAGATTGTAGATAGGCAGACTGTATTCATTTGCCGAGAAACAAGGGATAAGGTAGATGTTATCGTTCGTAGGCTGGGAGAAAGAAAAATGAGTGTATCGGGATTTGTAGAGAATGTTATAAGCAAACACTTAGAGATGTATGCTGATGATATTGAGTTATGGAAGAAATTATAGTATCCTAAAGTCGTATAGTAAATCTTGTAAACTCACTATAATACAAGATAGCATTCTTCAACAGTCAATAAAAAGTTAACATGGGCAAGGTGTGTTTTCTGCATCAGAAAACCTTTCGAGTAGCTCGAAAGCCTTGCCCACAATTTGTGGGATAGCACACTCCGAAGTCGTGTGCCAATGAAATCAAAACTAAAGTTATAATGAATAGAATTAAAAATAAAGTAGGTGGCAGACCACCTAAAATAGACCTTGCCAAAAATAGAATTTCAGTTAATTTTACAGATATAGAAGAAGCTGATTTTCTAACTCTATATGAGCAGTCTGGGATGCAAAGCAAGGCTTCGTTTATCAAGGCACGAGTGTTTAATGAGAATTTCAAGGTGATAAAGATAGATGGCGAAGCTATCAAATACACGAATCAGCTAAGCTCTTTTTATAATCAATTTAGGGCTATTGGTAGAAATTATAATCAGATAGTCTTGGCTCTAAAACGGAATTTTGATGAGCGTATAGCTATGAAATTATTGTACGATTTAGAGCAAAGCACCAGAGATTTAATCATAATCACTCGTCAAGTAATAAGCCTTTCAGAAGAATTTAGAGAAGAATATGGTAGCAAAAATTAGTACAGCAAGCTCTCTAAACTCTGCCCTTTCTTACAATATCAATAAGGTAGAAAAAGAAAAAGCATACGTTTTATCTACAAATAAAGTTTATTGTCCTAGTGATGGAGCGTTTAAAACAAGTGATGTTTTAAACGATTTTGAGAGCTTTATGCCTAAGAAATATCGCACAGAAAACCCAGTGTTTCACGTTTCTTTAAACCCTCATCCTGATGATAAATTATCCGATGGAGAACTTACTTCCATAGCAGAAGAATACATAGACCGTATGGGATATGGCGACCAGCCATACATAATTTTCAAGCACGAGGATATAGATAGGCATCATATTCATATCGTTTCCACCAGAGTAAATGAGCAGGGAAAGAAGATAAACGACAAGTTTGAAAGGCGAAAAAGTAAGGATATAACACGAGATTTAGAGCAGAAATATGGTCTAAAACCAGCAGAAAA
>CAZYQA010000143.1:0-6163 GCA_964649555.1 uncultured Muribaculaceae bacterium | reverse complement strand
TATAAAAGTAATTTGTTGTATGTCAGTAGATAAGTGCGATTTTAAGGGGCGACTATCTACTATTTTGACCAATAAGCCCTAAATGTCCACCCTGCCGTTTTTTGCGGTTTTATGAAAAATAAAAATCCCTGAATTCTGCTGAAATTCAGGGTTTTGCGAGATTTTGCATCTCTTTGAAGTGGTACCACCAAGAATCGTCCGACTCATTTAAGTAGCACTATATCAAATTTTTACATTCCTTGAAATTGCATTGTACCACGAATTATTCCGTGCCAATTTATCTGCATTTCCGTAGCTTGAAATACCATAACCTACGTTATCATCACAAAAGTAGTGATTTTTTCGATTCCTACCTACTGCGATGCAAAATAATTCATTTTAGTTAATCACCTCCCAATAGCCTGTTTTGTCAGAACCGACACGCCTGATAACACCCTCTTCTTGTAGTTGTTTTATCTGACGAGCAACTGTTCTTCTCGATTTACCAATAGCTTCCGCCAACTCATCTAAGGTGATTTGTGGGTTTTCCTTAATCAATTTTACAGTGCCATTTACAGTGCCATTTACAGTGCCACGATTGTTTTTTATTTCAATGTCAGATTTGAACTCGATATGCAACTCCCTGTTTTTGAGTTCCGCTGTTTCATTCATTAGCAAATTCCTGAAGAACTGCTCCAAAAATTTGTTTGTAGAGGTAACCCCCAGTTTTATATTGTTGTAGTTTGCCCTAACCAGTGCATTGCGAAAATACCACGAGTGAGCTGCGAAGGTGTCGTTATTGACCTCAAAACCGAGAGTTCTGAGATACTTTATTACAAACAGAGCCGTAGTCCGAGTATTTCCCTCTCCAAATGGGTGTATTTGCCATAGGTCTGCCACAAATTTAGTGAGATGGGCAACTGTTTGCTCAATACTCAAACCTTTGTAACTAAACTTTTTCTCTTGCTCTATATCGAATTGCAGGGTCTCTCTTAGATTTATAGCATTACCATAAGTTACGCTTTCGCTATTCAATACCCACTCTTTTTTTGAAATATTATAGTCTCTTATCTCACCTGCAAATTTATATATACCCTCGAACAATCTTCTGTGAATAGTGATATATTCAATGAGTGAAAAACTGAACGATTTTTCAGAGAGTATTTCCGCAATTCGAGCAGACACTTTATCAGCCTCTTCGGTTCTATTGTTGTCATTAGCGGTCACAGGCTTAGATTGATAGTAACTATCTACCAATACCTTTGCCTCTTCAATGGTTATATCCCCTTCAATGTGCTTCTGAGCCGTTTGTATCAGGTACTCGGAAGGCTTCAGTCCATCCACCTCTTGCAACCCGATAGCCGTCTGCCACGCAATACCTTTCTCACGCTTGGCAGGCTCTCCTTGACGGATATACTCTTCTAAGTCTATATATTTCATTTTACTTCGGTTTTTACTCTGTTTTGAATTGTTGCATTTTTTGCAACAGTTCGGGAAGCCTTATTTCTTGTTTTTATCCTCAATGCTTTTGTGAATTGACTTGGCATTGAGTGATGTTACAACCTTCTCTCCGATAACTTGCTCCATCTCTATGCGTGCATTGCGAGCTACCGTTGCACCTTTTACAGCTACCTCTGCGTGCTCCTGCATTGTTTGAGGGTCGCTATTTTCTGAAAGACCTTTTGTTGTTAGCTCGGCAAGCATGTTAAGCACCAATTCACGATTGGTCATATTATCCCTAAGGTTTTCCTTTTTGAGATTCTTCAATCGCTTATACTCCTTTGCTGTGTGGTCGCTCCAAGTTTTGTAGATTATATCCGTGAGGGAGGCAAACTGTACTCCTTCTTCTAATCCACAACGCTTCCATTCGTCTGTTAGCTCCTTGCGAATTTCAATGCTTTTGATGCGTTGATTGATCCAATTTTCTGAATATCCAAGCCTGCGATAATCGGTCATCGCCTGTTCAATCGAGAGTTCAGGGTCTTGCATTTGGTCTAAACGCTCGCTTGCTACCTGTGCCATCCACTGTTTGAATGGCTCTGCCTTTGGCGATGGGATAGATTGAATCAAACGGAATAGTTGTTCTGTATCAGCTACATCAGTAAGATAGTTCTTGCCATCAGCGGCAGACATTTTCAGTTGGTTACAGTTTGTAACCGACTGGTTCCCCTCTTTTACAAGCCTATGTTTGAGTACCTTCCAATAATTTCTCGCTCCATTAGTATCCGGTTGATCTGTCAAGACTCCAATCACATCAACAATCGAGAAATACCATTTCTCTTGCTCTTCGTCCCAAGTGGTACGAACCTTCTTTTGCTCAAAAAGCTGTATCTTATTTTGTTGCGTCATGGGCTATTGATATAAAATATCTAATGAAATCTTCTCATCTAACAGATTGCTAAGTCGCTTCAATCCTATAAATTTCGCTAATAGAGATGGAACTAATTCATGTATTCCTTTCTCGCTGCCAAAAACATCGAAATACGCCGCCCAATTGGGATTTATTGTATTAAAGAATGCTTTTATTTCTTCATCATTCATAAGATTAGTATTAAAGATTTCAAACAACACGCTCTTATATGTATGAAGCTTGTGCCTATTAATAATATCTTCTAAAACTTTATCATTGAGTGCTGCAATAGTAAACCTATCCTTACCTGGAATTTGATATGCTAAACCATAATTATGAGAATTTGGTATTGTATTAAGTTTAGTGATAAAGGTCTGTATATCTATGCCGTTAGTCATTAAACATTTATAATTTCTGCGATAGTTATCATATATATTTTTTTGATAACTCATCCCAGGGGTTGCTGTAAATAAATTCAATTGCTTTAAATAATCAATCTCTATTCTAATATTTTTTATAGCCTTTAGAGATTTGGGTAGAGGTGATAACTTTTCATAAAATAACTTAAAGCTATCCATATTATTTGGGCTATGAGCAAGTCCATCGAATACAAATAATGCGATAAAGTCCAACTGTTCATTAGTTAGTTTTGGCAATATCTGAATAGCTTCATCAATTAAACATTGTTGTGTTGTTCGCTCTTCCGCTCTTAGTCGATCCATTAAAAGGTCAATGAGTCCATCTCCTAATATAGGATCATCGGTCTTCATATATTCTTTATAAACAGACTGTAAAACTAGTTGAACTGCAGGCTCTTTAAATTTTTGCAAAAGAGCGACCTTGTTTTCATCTTCTACGAGTGCGTTAATAGTTTTACTTTGAGCATCATCTCGTCTTTTTATAGCTGTCACTTCTGCTTCTCCAGTTAATCGTTCTATTATCCTCATTAAAGGTTCGACTGCAGATGATATAATTTCAGCAACCTCCTCACTACTATGACCAGTTACATTTATATCTCCCTGCGCTTGATAATTACTAGAGTTTTCTCCTCCACTTAGTGTTATTGTCTTATCATTTATCATCTTTTTTAGTATTGATATTAATATCACCCATAGCTTGGTAATTTTTGGAATTTTCACCCCCATTTTGACTTAATAAAGTTCTTTTTGCTGTTGACTTTCTTAATAAAACATATAAACCACTAATTACTCCTATCGCAAGTGGTACGATCCAAGCACCGTGGTCTTTCATGAATCCTAAAATTTTATCTATTTCCATATTCTATTTGTTTTCAATAATTGCGATTTGGTGTTCGAGGGCAGAGCGGTCGAGTTTTTTGTTGCTAAATCTCTCCTCCAACGCCCTTGAACTTCTCAACAAACGAGGCGATCTTCTGGAATACACTTTGCTTTTTAATTAAATATTGAGGATTTAATGGACTCATCTTAGGCAGTATGCTATTGAGCTCTGTTCCGTTCTCACTTGCATACTCACGCTTCAAAGATGTTGATATGTAGCGTTTTGCCTCTTGTTTATTTAGGTTCTCATCAACAATTAACTGTGCAGCCTCTACTCTCAGCTTTTCTTGTGCATACGAGAAGAATGAATCAATAATGCTTGCTTTATCTAAAATAGCATCAAGGTCTGTTTCATTAATAAAATCAACTACCAAACTCTCTTTTGCTCTATTGCCAATACTCGCACGGATAACCCTACGAATCTCTTCTATTAATTCAGCTTTGTCGCTGGTCTTTGTATTATGCTCAAAGATTAGTTCGAGAATATAGTCGAGGTTTATCTCTTGAGATTTTAGCAGATCGACCTCAAAGACTACATCATCCCAATCGACTTTTGATTTCTCCTCTTCTTTGCCGCTTCTCTCCCGTCTTAACCAGTCACGAATATCATTATAAGTAGAGCGATAGTCTTGGATTGTACGGTCAGGCAATATTACAATTTCTTGCATTGTGACAATATCCTCATCTGTTACAAAATGAGCCTCTTTAAACGCTTCAATGGCTTGAGGATCGTTTATGTCTATTGCTTGAATTGCCTTAAGGTGTGTAAATTCATCGTAGTTTTGCAGGATGTTTTCCACACGCAAATACTCACCAAATAGTTTTGTGAACTCCTTTTTATCTTTCTCCGTGACTATTGCTTCCGGTGTTGGGAACTTCTCGTTTAACTCCTTTACAACTTCTATATAACCTCTACGGGCTTCACCTGTAACAATATCCGTAAAACCTTCCAGATATTCTTTGTAACTTTTTTCAAGCACTACATTCCTTGTACTACTATCCCCGAATGTTTGAATAGCTTCAATGGTGGCAGCTTCCAAATCTCTAAAAGTGACGATATTACCAAAAGTCTTAGTAGCATCATAAATTCGGTTGGTACGAGAGAATGCCTGCATTAGTCCGTGGTAGCGCAGGCTTTTGTCTACAAATAGCGTATTGAGTGTAGGAGCATCGAATCCCGTAAGGAACATGCCTACAACAATAATAAGGTCAACTTCTTTGCTTTTTACTCTTTTGGCAAGGTCTCGGTAATAGTTCTGAAACTCTTTACTATCAACGCCATAACTTGTTTTAAACATTCTATTATAATCATCAATAGCCTTAGTTAGGAACTCTTTTGCACTCAGATCCATTGCCGTAGGCTCAAAAGTCTCATCGGGTATTTCTCCTACTGCATTTTGCTCTTCGTTGGCAGCAAAAGAGAAGATTGTCGCAATTTTGAGAGTTTTCTCACTCTCCTTTTGCAGACGGTTCAACTCCTCGTAATAGCATTTTGCAGCATCAACACTACTTACGGCAAACATCGCATTAAAGCCTTTGCCTCCTCCTTGGTTTCGGTGTGTTTTGATTCTGAAATTCTGCAAAATATATTCTGATATCTCTTTTATACGAGCAGGGTGAAGCATCGCTTTCTTATATTCGGCAGAACTTAGCTTTTCTTCATTTTGCTCTGATTCTAAGTCTTTAAATTGAGGTCGGACATCGTTGTAATCAACTTTGAACTTCAATACCTTTTCATCTCTGATTGCATCGGTAATGACATACGAGTGCAATTCACGCCCAAATACACTTGCAGTTGTCTCATCTCCCAAGGCATTTTCAGGAAATATCGGTGTTCCGGTGAAGCCGAATTGATAATATCGTTTAAACTTCTTCCTTAAGAGCTTTTGAGCCTCCCCGAATTGAGAGCGGTGGCATTCGTCAAAGATGAATACTACCTGTTTTTGATATATTGATAGTTCACCTTCGCTTTTCATTAAGTTATTTAGCTTCTGAATGGTGGTGACAATGATTTTATTATCATCCTTGTCGAGATTTCTTTTCAGACCTGCCGTGCTCTCTGAACCATTGACGCTATCGGGTGAGAATTGTTGATACTCTTTCATCGTCTGAAAGTCCAAATCTTTACGATCTACCACAAAGAACACTTTGTCGATAAATGCAAGGTCAGTAGCCAATCGAGCAGCTTTGAAACTGGTGAGGGTTTTGCCCGACCCTGTTGTGTGCCATATATATCCACCACCTTCGGGCTTAGACCATTGCTTTGCCTGAAAGGAACTTTTTATTTTCCATAGTATTCTCTCTGTTGCTGCAATTTGATAGGGTCTCATTATTAGCAGCGTATCACTTGTGTCAAAAACCGAGTAGGTTAGCAGTACATTGAGCAGGGTTCTTTTTTCAAAGAATGTAGCTGTAAAGTCTTTTATGTCTTTGATTAGCTCATTCTTGGCATTAGCCCAATTCATCGTAAAGTCGAAGCTGTTTTTATTTCGCTCTACAGTATTTGCAAAATAACGGCTATCTGTTCCGTTCGAGA
>CAZYQA010000142.1:0-6166 GCA_964649555.1 uncultured Muribaculaceae bacterium | reverse complement strand
TAAATCAATCTGCAGATCAGATTTTTTTAATGAATCATATAACTCAACTACTCTCTTTTGAGGTACAAAATCATTCAAATCTTTGTCATTTCCTGCAAATACAATAATAGGTGATACATTGCTTAAATACTCATTAATAAATGAATTCATATCTTCAACACTCATCTCATCTAATAAACGAAGATATATCTCATCATTCAATGCTATATCTGTCAAAACATTACCTCTTGTAAAAGCTTCAACTGCAGCATCTACATAATCACTATTCTTAGGATTTGCACTTCTGCTTTTTCGCTTATTGATATCCACTTTTTTATTTGCAAGCATTATGTCAAATTCATCTTTTGTAAATCCATCCCTGGCTAAAAGAATATAATCGATTAATAACCCTTTAAGAGCACTTTCAAAGTCATTACCATTATGCAAAGCAGTGATTCTTAATATACGTGAAGCATAATAGATATCAGCAACAGCTGGAATTGCAGTTTTATAAAAAGAGTGCTTATTACTTTTCACCAAATTATTAATCCTGGTGCGTAACCCCTCTGCAAGCATCTGTTGCATAAGAGTTTCTTGATAAAAAGACAGAGTTTTTCTCTTCTCCATTGAGATCATCGGAAATCTTGCCAACAAGCGTACAGAAGGAGCATTAAGCTCTGAGTCTATATAATATTCTACTTCTATATTATCATTTACAGGAATCTGATACAACTCCTTGCTTTTCTTATTTTCAGAAACAGGAATTGATGAAAATATCTCTTTAATTTTTTTCTCCATCTCAGCAGGATTGATATCACCTACCACAATAATAGATTGTAAATCTGGTCTATACCAATCATGATAAAACTTTCTCAATACAGATGGTTTAAAATTATTAATCACATCCATAACTCCGATAGGGGATCTTTGAGCAAACCTAGAGCCTTTTTGCTCAATTGCAAAAAATGCTTTCATCATTCTGGTTCTTGGGTCATCTCCCCTTCTCCATTCTTCTCTTATAACTCCCCTCTCTGCCTCAATAGCTAAAGAATCACAAGTGATATAATATGACCAATCATGAAGCATTAGCAATACACTATCTAGAACAGCTTCCGAGGCAACAGGCACCTGAGAAATATTATAAACAGTCCTATCCATAGAAGTATATGCATTTACATTACTCCCAAATTTAACCCCTATTGAGTTAAGATAATTCAATAGTAACTTATCAGGAAAGTTCTTAGTACCATTAAAAGCCATGTGCTCCAAAAAATGGGCTAAGCCTCTTTGATTATCTTCCTCTTGCAAAGACCCTACGTTATGTACAATAAAAAACTCCGCATGTTTAGCAGGATTATTATGCTTCCTTACATAATAACTCATTCCATTTTCAAGACTTCCCGATACTACATTTTTATCTTGAATTAATGGAGATCCACAGTTTACCTGCCCATAGCTTACAAAAGTTCCGCCCCAAATTAGGGCGGAACATAATATTTTTTTTAAGTTAAGTGTCATTTTATTAATTCATGATTTCTTTGATAATATGATCAGCATTTCCATACTTCTCAATTACCCACATTACAAAACGAATATCAACACACACAGTCTTAAAGTTTGTTGGATGATAATAAGCATCCCCACTCATAGACTCTCTATTTCCATCAAAAGCAAGCCCGATAATCTCTCCTTTGCCATTTATTACAGGGCTGCCTGAGTTTCCCCCTGTAATATCATTATTGGTAAGGAAATTCACATATAACTCACCATTTTCGCCCCATCTTCCCCAATCTTTAGATTCGATTAACGATTTTAATTGAGGTTTAACGTTAAACTCATAATTATCCGGATCCTCTTTCTCTTTATACCCTTTAATAGTAGTTCTATAATTATAGCTCACACCATCATAAGGCTCAATACCTCCAACTTTACCATAAGTAAGCCTCATTGTAGAGTTTGCATCAGGAGACTGCGGTATATTTTGGCTCTCTCTATAAGCATAAAGAGCTTTCACATACTTATTCCTAAGATTATCTGTATTAAATCCTAACTCCTTATCTAATTTATCTTCTAATGCATTAAAAGTATTAATACTACAAGCATTTACAAATAAAATAGCAGGATCATTTTTAATTTCACAACATTTTCTAGGAGTAGAAAAATACTCCTCCATGCTCTCAATTGAATTAAATACAGAATTATTATTGATATACTCAGCAATCTTCACAGGACATCCGTTAAATCTTTTAACCCAAGCATTCAATGTATCAGAATAGTATTTTGAAGGAACATTTTTAATAAACAATCCGATATTAAACTTCAAAAGCTCCATGTCTGCCTCTTTATTGAATTTTGCAAAGTCTTTTTTAGTATTATTTAATTGCTTTTTCAATAACGCATCTTTCACACAGATAGAATCCATCTTCTCCTTCTGCATATTTCTCACCATAGGATTAATACGGTTTACAGCAGAAGTCCACTCACTTGCAAGTAAGAAACTCTCTCTATACCATGCTTTATATTTGGTTAAAGAATCTTTAGCAGCAAATCCTTTTTTCATTTTATCCAACATTCCACTATTGCCTTTACGCATCAAATCCTCTTCAGCACGTCTGATAGATTGTACATCATACATCTTGAAGCATTTATTCTCCCATTTTGCATAATCTGTATAGTTACTTATACCAAAATATTTATCAGAATATAGTAATCTAACAGCTGGATCCATTTTCATATGCTTATCCCAGATATTAAGTTTACCTCTTCTTGCTTCTACAATTATTGGATTTAATATCTCTTGTTTTTGTTTGATTTCATAAGAAGATACATAGCGGTTAGTTCTTCCCGGATAGCCTAAGATCATTGCATAATCACCCTCTTTTACCCCTTTATCAGATACTTTAAGTATTTTTTTAGGTTGAAAAGGAACATTACTTGCTGAATATTTTGCCGGGCGGCCATTCTCATCTGCATATATTCTGTAAATTGCAAAATCCCCTTTATGTTGCGGCCATCCCCAGTTGTCAGTCTCTCCACCGAAAGCACCAATTGAAACAGGAGGAGCACCAACTAATCTAACATCGGTATAAACATCATAATAAAACATATAATATTTTGTACCACCCCACATAGAAGAGCAAGAAACTTCATAATCTGTAGTTTTAGAATATTTCTCTTCAATAATTCTATAAACTCTTCTCATTACCATCCCTACGTTACCACATTTCTCAACAGAATCTCTTAATTTACTCACCTCAGGAGTAACATCAACTACTTTCCTTAGAAAATAAGCACTTTTCCCTTTAATATATTTCTCATCAGAGCTATTCATTGCCCAGAAGCCATCTTCCAAATAGTTTTTCTCCGGAGTACTTAGAGAGTGAATATCTCCATAAGCACAGTGATGGTTGGTAATCATTAAACCCTTATTGGAAATCATACTTCCGGTACAGCCAAAATCCAATGATACGATTGCATCAGCAATAGCATTTCCTGTTTCGGCATTATAGATCTCGCCTTGCTTTAGTTTTATGCCGGCTTTCTTCATTTTAGGATATATCTGTTCAAGGAACTGAACCATCCACATCCCTTCATCAGCTTTCAAGCTAGCCGGAGAGAAAACTCCGGCTAGAATGATAGCGACAATTATTATTCGTAAGGTTTTTTTCATAGTTAGTTATTCTCTTTAATCACTTTTCCTTCCTCAGGGAACTTAATTTTAGCAGCCTCTTTAACGATTGAGCCATCTTTCATTTTCACATTCCACTCAGGTTCATTTATCAGTTTCCATAAATTATCTGAGCTTATAATAGAATCAATATGGCCAATTCTCACTACATACTCTTCATTATCATTTACTAATACATCAAAAGATACGATGCCATCATTAAGTGATAAATATGAGCTTAAATAAGGAATATTTCTAGCAATCATAGGTTTATCAAGATCTCTGTAAACAATCTCATAAGTAGATACAGGCTTGCCTTGATACTTCTCAGCATTCTCGGTAAATACTCTTGAGATAGCATTGAATTGGCGAACTAGGAACTCTTTACGAGAAATTGTATCCACACCCGGCTCAACGTCAACTAATTTATAATCAACCTCAACCTCTCTTGAACCACCACCATGTACAGGCATATCTAGCTTTTTAAGCTCTACCATTTGTTTGATAAAACCTTTATCTATCGGCTCATTAATACCCATATATAATCTTACAATGATAGGGCAGTCATATTGAGTCTCAAGTCCGAAATATTTTTTACCAGAGTTTCTGAACTGCATACCAAGATAATTAGGGTCTAATTTATCATGCATATTCTCTGTACGGATAGTGATCACTTTTATTAATGAATCCTCTTGCGAAGGGTGATTAATTTTAAATTTAGCAGGTACATAAATAGCTTTTCTGATTACCTCCTCCGAAGTCTCGGTAGGATCAAAGAAAATATTAACTCTATAATGTTTTACATAAGTTGCAACACCATATACTCCCGGAATTTTTTGTAATTGAGCAGAGAATGCTTTTGAACTACCGAAGCATTTTACAGAGCGTAACCCTTCTACAGTAATTTTTTGAGCATTTTCATATTTTTCAGGGGCACCCCATTGCTCATCAATAGTAGGAAGTTCAACTGTTTTACCAAAATAAACACCAGCAAAGAACAAAATTACTACTGCTACAGCAGGAAGCCATTTCAAACCTGAAACTTTATTGAATGAAAGTGAGTTTTTAGAACATGATTCGATACACTCACCACAAGATGTACAATCAATATGTTTTACAACTTTCAATTTATCCACATTAATTGAATAAGGGCATTTACGAGCACAAGCTCCACAGTTATTACAAGTCTCTTCATCTCTCACAACTCTTAATACAGGGAATACTTTAGATTTCATATAAACGATCTCATAAATATAGCCTGTAACAGAAGTAAGTGCTAATAATATAACCCAAGACACAGAAACACCTGCAATGTTTAAGATTGCAAAAGCAGCTAAATAACAAATGAAAGTGATAGCAAACTTAAATACATTGCTCAATGCTCCAAGCGGACAAATATATTTACACCAGAACATTTTGATAACGAAATTACCTAAGAAGCAAATTATGATAGATATACAAGCCATCCACACTGTAAGCTCACCTTTGAAACCTGTAGCAAATGCATAATAAGGATCAAAGTTTTTACAGAATAACTCACTAGATGATAATGTCATATAAAAGATCCAGAACAATAATATATACTTGATGCTTCTCAATGCTTTATCAGCAATTGAGCCTTGCGCTATAGCAATATCATTAATCTTAAGTCTTTTTCTTAGCTTACCCATATACTCTGTAAGTGTTCCTAGAGGGCACAAATAGCTACAGAATAATTTACTGAAAAGGATTACCCCTACTGCAAGGAGAATACCCATTGAAATTTGGGTTGTAGTCATGCTACAAGCCATTGATCCGCGAACAAGGTAGGTTCCTAAAGTTTGTAAGCCTCCGAAAGGACAATACGCTTCAGGATCAAATCTTTCATTTCCGAAAATTTTAAATCCGAAAATAGCAATAATAACGATGATACCCACTTGAAAAATGGTTCGCAAAATATTGTTTCTTTTGTTAAACATAAGTTTTTTTTGTAGTTAGTTTTATTATAATAATTATTAAAAGTTATAGCTTAGAGTTACATTCAAGGTATTTCTATGATCACTATCAAACTTATCGAATGAAGGTAATACATCATAAACCTTAGAGTTTACTTTTGATATTTTTCTATATAAGTATGATAAACCTAAATTAATGGAGTTACCTTTATTTTTATCAAAAATATAAGAATACTTAACAGATGCTCCCACTCTATAGTTATTAGATAGTAAATAAGCATATTCAGTAGCTAACAATGTCTTATTCATTTTTAGAGAACCTGTTGATAAAGGGTTTGTTTCAGAGAGAGGATCACCTTCTCCAAAAGAGTATCCTCCATTAAGATTTACCCTAAAGAAGTTATTTCCACATTCGAAATCTTTATTGATAATGGCATAGAAATCATATTGCTTCATCTGTTGAGAATACTCCGCTGGATAAACTTTATGCTCTCTATCCCATTTCATATAATTAAAACCTAAGTTAAAATCAACTACAGAGAAGAACTCATTACCATCTTTTTTAACAAAACCTCTATACTCAACC
>CAZYQA010000141.1:3601-6199 GCA_964649555.1 uncultured Muribaculaceae bacterium | reverse complement strand
AATAAAATCATTCATCATATATTATTTACCGATCAAAAGCTCAAGTAATGCTTTATTTTCAAGGCATTCTGAGTAACTACATGAGAATACTCCAAATTTAACATAAAGACTTGGCAGAAGAGTTACCAATTCTCAAGAAATCAGATTATAATTTGATTAACTAATAAATAGCTCAGATTGGTCAGCAAAATAGGCGAATGTAAATATACAAATCTATCTAATTCATCTTTATATTTCATCATGCAATTCATAGGTGCCTCACAAAAGAAAAAATTCGAGTGATGACATTGATATACCAAGACTCTCAAACATTCGTACTCGATCAAAATTGCATTGTAGGTCACCTAGCTTTTGAAAAGTTTTTCGAGCAAGCATAGTACAGAAGCATTTTTAGAGCAAGCATAACGCCGAAAATACCTTTACCATTCATTTGATAAGAAATTGTAGAAAATGAGGATTTTCAAGGCTTGCGAAGGGAGAAAAAGCGCAGTTTACTCTAGTAAATGAGCATTTTTAGAGCAAGCATAACGCCGAAAATACCTTTTTCTTCAATTTCTTTATTATCTTTGTTAAGTACACTAGTAATAACTTATAACTATTAAAATATGTTTACCAAAGAAACTTACATACAAAGAAGAAACCGCCTTATAATGAATGTGAAGGATGGTTTGATACTATTATTGGGGAATAGCGATGCGTCAACAAACTATCCGGCAAATATTTATAAATTCAGGCAGGATAGTACGTTTTTATATTATGCGGGGTTGAATGATCCCGATATGGCATTGCTTTTAGATACGAATAGTGGAGAGCAGATATTATTTGGTAATAATGTGGATATTGATGATATTATCTGGATGGGGCCACAGCCATCAGTAAAAGAGAAAGGGGAGAGAATTGGCATTAGTAGTACTAAGCCTATGAACGAGTTGATAAATATTATAAAAAATGCAAGATCGCAAGGGAGAAGGGTTCACTATTTACCGCCATATAGAAACCACAACAAAATATTATTAAATGCTCTATTGGAGATACCTATTCCGCTATTAAAAGAGAATGCGTCATTGGAGCTGATAAAAGCTATTGTGGATCAAAGGATAGTAAAAGAAGAGTGTGAAATATTGGAGATAGACAAAGCCTGCAATATAGGTTACACAATGCATTATATTGGAATGCAGATGGCAAAACCGGGGATTAAAGAGCAAGAGATTGTAGGAGTAATGGAAGGCATTGCAATTGCAGAGGGAGCTATGACTTCATTCCCTATTATTTGCAGCCAGAATGGAGAGACATTACATAACCATAATCATAGCCAAATATTGAGTGATGGTAGATTACTACTTATTGATGCAGGTGCAGAAACAAATATGAACTACTGCTCAGATTTCACCAGAACAATTCCAAGTAGCGGTAAGTTTACTCAGCAACAAAAAGATATTTATAATATAGTAGCTACGGCAAACAACTATGCAGTAGAGGCATCACGCCCCGGTATTACTTACAGAGAAGTACACTTAGGTGCTTGCAAGATTCTGGCGCAAGGCTTAATAAACTTAGGCTTAATGAAAGGAAATGTAGATGAAGCGGTTGCTGCCGGAGCACACGCATTATTCCAACCTCACGGACTTGGGCATAATATGGGATTAGATGTACATGATATGGAAGATTTGGGACAAATCTATGTAGGATATGATGATATTACACGCCCTTCAACCCAATTCGGTTTAGCTTCATTAAGAATGGGTAAAGAGCTGAAACAAGGATACGTGCTTACGGTGGAGCCGGGTTGCTACTTTATCCCTGCACTAATCGAAAAATGGAAAAATGAGGGTATAAATAAAGAGTTTATCAATTTCGACAAACTAAAAGATTACTACAACTTTGGTGGAATCCGCTTAGAAGATGATATCCTTATCACAAAAGATGGATGCAGATTCTTAGGCTCTAAGAGACTGCCTATCACGCCGGAAGCAGTTGAGGCTGCAATGGAAGGTGCGAAATAAAAATCAATAATAAGTATTAAGATAAAATGGGCATTAATATGTTAATCCAAATTGCCAAAGTGGAATAACATTTTGATGCCCATACTCTATATCATCTTTTACTATATAACCATTATCGATTCCCGCAATTTGTTTCTTCCCCTTATTTCTACCTCCTATTTCAAAAGTATATTTCCCTATCTTAAAATCTGAAACTGAAGACGAAGTTACTTCTTTTGTAGTTTTCATTAAGGCAAAAAATATACTTTATCCACCTTACCTAATAATTTAATACCTCTAGTATCATCCCTTAACTGATTTATGACACCTGCTTTTTCTAAATAAAACATCATATTGAGAACATCGTTTCTACTTATTTCCAAATCCTTAGAGAGCTTCGAAAAATTAGGCTTAAAGGGGCACTTTGTGATATAATATATAAAAGCTTTTTAAGTTTATATGAGGTAGATATATTCATTTGAGCAAAACTAGGAATATCATTTTCAAGAGTTTGGTTAAGTACACTTATTAAACGAATATAATATCCAGGATCATTAAAAAAGGGATAAAATAAGACATTATGCACTATAAAATAAGCAAAATTAAAAATATCTGC
>CAZYQA010000141.1:0-3591 GCA_964649555.1 uncultured Muribaculaceae bacterium | reverse complement strand
CTTGCATCTATAACAAAGTAAAAGAGGCTATGCATCCATAATCGCATAGCCTCTATTTTTTAAATAGATATAATAGCTACCTATTTACTCACCACCCCACAACAAACCCCCTCATTTACCAAAACATCATTATCAATAGGTATCAAGCCCCCTATACTTGCAGATAAGCCGGGTGTATTATTATCCACCCAATCAATCTTAAATGTTTTTGGGGTAACCTTTGTTACTCGTTTTTTATTTACGCTCCAATCAGAAGAGGTACTATAAGAAGAATAATCGAATTTACAGAAATAATCAACAAAAGGTTTTAGATAAGGTTCTTGCCCCCTTTCATTAGAGCTTCCCGATTGATCTCTGTCATAAATTGTGATAGTTCCATCATCATTCTCTCTATATAGAAACTTCCATGTAGCATTATAATTAGATCCTGCCGTATTATTGTACCTGATTACAAATGAAATTCTTGAAACACCTTTCACAGCATCATACTCAAAAGCAATATCACCATACTGCATATTCCTTTTACCATTCCCATATAAATTACTCTTTGCTTTAAGGTAAACACCAGTAAGAAACGGATCGGTAAGGGTTCCACTAAGCTGATCTGCATTTATCCTCATTCTTGAAAAATCCTTTTTATATCCAAATCTAAATGGCAAGGCAGGCCTATTATTCTCTACAATCATCACTTTAGCTCCCTTTATCTCTGTATATAGAGTCCCATTATCAAAAATAATTTTATCAAACTCACTCCCTTCATAAGAGAGCGGAGAGAACATAAAAGCATTACTTACCTCCTGGCTCCCTAATGATTTGAGATCGATATAAGAAGGAGTATTATAGCTTTCAAGAGTATTTTCAGCATTAATATATTTTATAGATATCTCTCTTGAAGATAATCCTATATCAACCTTTTTCCCTCCAATATCAAGC
Source organism: uncultured Muribaculaceae bacterium (assembly GCA_964649555.1). Classification (GTDB taxonomy): domain Bacteria; phylum Bacteroidota; class Bacteroidia; order Bacteroidales; family UBA932; genus Egerieousia. Next base: position 2,658 of record CAZYQA010000141.1, on the reverse strand, counting down.
ACAGGAAACTTATAATTTTTAGCAATATAAGAGTTAAAATTTATTTGGTTTTCTTTTAGCGCACCTTGCATTATTTTATCATATTCCTCACTTGTACAAGGTGTTAAAACAGCTTTACTCCCATTATATCTTCCTCTCAAAACAATTGAAGTTGCATTAGGATCATATTCACCAAAAGCAAATTCAAAATCGGTTTTCAAGCCACTACCATTTCCACCTCCATTTACCGAGCCATCGGGATCAGACAATAAATGTATATAAGAATAAGTGTCAAACATCAATATAGGGGTTTGTACGGATTTCAATCTATAGCTACTCTGCAAAACCACTTTGGAGGTATTTTTAAATCTTGAGCTTGTAGCATCAGCATCAGATAACATTTCAACTCTATTATCGGGACAAAACTTCACCCAATGATTAAATCCTCCACCTGTTTTAGTCTCCAGGGATAAGATCCACCCCTTTTCAGCAGATATAAGAATATTATTATAATTGCTCAATAGCTCTGATACTCTCTCATCAGGCCCCTTCTCAAATATATAATTTTCATCCTTTGTACATGACATTAATAAAATGCCCATACATAATATTGATAAATATAATTTCTTCATAGCCTTAACTGTTTATTTGTTTATCAATTGCTTCTTGCACCAATGTTTCCAATCCTTTATCATTTGGTGATGGATCATAAAGATTTACTCCCCATACATCTTTCAGATAAGTTATTATAATTGCCTCTTTCTGTTTTAGAGCTGCTCCGGGATTATACGTTAAACCCGCATTCAAGGCTGGATCATTCCATATCTTATTTGCCATGGCAACTCTCTCTTCAAAACTTTTTCTTCCATAGATTAAGATCCTTGCTATCATCTCTGCAAAATCTTCATCGGGAGAGGCACATGCATACGAGCTTATATAACCTAATTTTAATGCAGTCTCATCAGAAACATTATTCCAGCTGGAGGTATAGCCACCGGGAGTGATATTCATATACTCTTGCGGATATAATTTAGTCTGATGCATGGTATGAGCAAACTCATGATGTACAGTCTTCATTATAGATTGGATTAATTCAATATCTCCCGATTCGAATCTGTTAATTCTGTAGATTGTAATCTTTCTACCCCCCTCAGCCTCTCCAAGAGTAATAGTACCACTTGAATTATATCTGGGGCTCCCTACCAAAACGTATTTTTTAGGGCATAAAACTTTAATAAAAGTTGAGCCTGCCAAGGTCTCATAAGGTGAAATCCATATATCTTTAATCATAGACATCACAGGGATAATCTTCTCCTCCTTAGGAGGTACAAGCATTGCATTAAGATCTATTTCAAATTGATCCCACTTATATTTTACCTCAACATTATAAGGTTTCACATAATTATCGGTAAGCCAATTATCAATTGCTGTGGGCTCCCAAACCTCACCACCTAACCCCTCAATTTTAGCATCATAGTTTAATTCATCTTTAGAGCATGAAACTATTATGACACATGAGGCAAGTAAAAGTGTAAGAGTGTATAAGTAATTATATATCTTTTTCATACGTTCAAAAATTTTTACCATTCTTTACTTAATAGATTAGTTCTAGGATTCTGTTCTACACCCGATAACTTAGCCGATTGTGGAATTTGAATAATCCACCTGTCATCACCAGGGAATAAAGTATTCTCTTCACCCGAAAAAGTAGTATGAGTTACAGGCATTTTATATCTTATCATATCCCAATATCTCAACCCTTCCCACTTAAACTCCATATTTCTCATATCTAAAATACATAGAATAAGAGCTTTCTTAATATTCTCCCAGCTCTTTGCATCATAAGCATTATAAACATTCAAGAAATTTTCGGAATTATCATATACTCCGTTATAATAATTTAAAACCTTATCCAATGTAAGCATATTACTTGTCTCATTATATGCAGGTATCCTGTTTCTTAAATATACATTCAAATCATTAATAGCTTTGTCATACATATTTAGCATTACATAAGCCTCTGCCCTATTTAATAAAACCTCCTCATTCCTAAAATAAGGGAAGATAGTATAAATAGTACCTGTAGAAGCATTGATACTTGTTCTTACAAAATGCTCTCTATATTTTGGAATATAATAATGTGTACTTGAAGAGCTATATACTCTAAATCCGAGTTTAACTCCTGCAATAGAATTATTATACATAAAATCACTTAATTGCCCACTAACTCCATATCTCCATGTATTAGCATACCTTGACAATCTTGAACTCATCTCAGTAAGTAAAAGATTAGAAGGATTACTCCCGTTGGTATAGAAAGATTTAATATCATTAGAAGATGGCACAGAAGTGTACTGCCCGCACCATGGTTGGAAATTATTGGCAGCATAAACATTCGCGGCATCCGCCTTATCAACATTCCCATTTTCCAGAAGCATACCGGGTACAGCAATCACTTTTGAAGTATATTCAATAACTTTTGCCCAATCCCCATTATACAAATAAAACCTTGATGCAAATGCGCAGGCAGCTTTATAATTGAAATGAAATCTTGGAACTTTATAAACCGCATCACTACCTAAAGTTTCAAAACCTTTAAGCATATCCGCCTCAATAAGTTTTTTATTCTCAGCAACAGTACTTCTATCATACTCCTTTATAACAACTGTCTCTTTTTCG
>CAZYQA010000140.1:1138-6215 GCA_964649555.1 uncultured Muribaculaceae bacterium | reverse complement strand
TATTTAGTATCAGGATGGCAGGAGCATGAGAGCGAATTAAATACACTTAAACGACGTGTAATAACCCTTGAAAAAGAAGTTAAACAACTAAAGAATATAGCATAATATGGCAAATACTGGAGGTAAAATAACAGAGCAGGTAGATATAAGCGATATCTCAACTGTATTAGGAGTCGCAAGCAATGCTATGAGCGTGTTAGCAACACACTCTAATATCAATATATGGGCTAAAAATAAGCCTGTTAAACTGGCAAAAGAAGATGCTTTGATAGAGAATGATAGATTTTATCAAAATGCCGAACAGACTCATTATGGGATTAAGCCTGTTACAGTTTCAGCTAATCACCCAATTGCTTTGTATAATGCAGTTGTATCTAATAACGGGAAAGGCTTTATATATGTCAAGCCTGTTGGAGGGGACAGTTCACCTTATAGAATGGGAGACTTCTCTAACTATAATCATTACGCACCCATCCTTTTTGGAACAGCAGATATACACAACACTAGTATGTCACAAGACCCTACATACAGTTGCGACCTTTATCTAGACTTCTTTACAAAACAAGCAAGCGTTGAAATTAATCCTAATTTATATTATGATCGTACAGCTAACTTGCATAATAACAATATTTTCTTAGGAGTTATGCTTATGAATTCAGCAGGAACAGTTTTAGGGTGGAATGCTGGTGCATATGAACAATTTGATGATAAAGGAAATCCTATTGATATCCCTGCTGATTTAGTACGAGTGAGTGAGACGGGGCAGAATTTATATGCATTCTTTTTTGTTGTTAATACTTTTAAAGCAAATTATAATAACAATAATTTAAATAATAATGCAAGATTTATAGCAATTCCTAATGATGCCAATAATCCAAATCCATGTATTATCTCAATATCAAGGTATAATCCACCTACTCCTAGTTTTACAGTAAAAGCTTATGTAGATATACAACCTTCAGGTAATAAGTCTACAATGTATGTGTCAATTGAAATAATAGGGGAAACACAATGTCCTGCAACTAATGCTGCTGTAACTATATATAATACTGGAGGATCAGTTGACTATGTTCTACAAATAGCAGTGCCAACTATTACTAGCACATGGACATATGAAGAAAGATTAGATATACCATACAGTGAGATAGGAAATTATACAATAGGTTATCCTTACGATACTCATTAATAAATTTAATAAATAATAAAAATGGAAACACAAATTTCAAACAAAAGAATTACACAAGATGCTACTTTAGTAGGGCAATTTTGTAAAATCGTTGGTGAATTTACAACGAATGATACAGAAATCAAATCATTTGATGGAACTGTACATGATAAAGCAGAAGTCAACCCTGCACCTGATTCTATGAATATGCATGCACACATGCCAGCAATAAATGAGGGTACTGTAAAATATTCAGTATCTGAAAGCGGATCAATAACCAAAACAACTAACGGAATCAAAGCAGAATGGGCGGATGAGGTAGATAGTATGTTCGCACAGTTTATTTCTGATATAAAAAGAGAATTAACGCCAATAACCGTAGGAGAAGTATAACATGGAAATTACATTAAAACAAGCAAAAGAGTTCGTAACGAACTTAGAAAGAGTTCCACTTGATAGCGTGAAAAAGGAAATTGCATTTGCAATCATAGACAACATTCTTACTTTATCTCCGCTTGCGGAGCAATTTGATCGAGTACAAAAAACTGCTTCTGATAAGTTTTTCACTGAAGAATATAAACAAGCTGGACAGATCCTTAATCAACGATTAGCTGATTATGAGAGTGAAAAAAATGAAAAGAAAAGAACAGAAATCAGGGCAGAAATCAAGGAGTTGGAGATGAAAGCCAATAACCTTTCCGCCCCATTTATTGAGATTATGGATGAATATTTACATAAAGCCTATAATGAAGATAAACATGAAGTGGTAATCAAAACAATTGATAAAGACCTCTTAATAGAATCTCTACAAAAGCTTCAAATAAAAGCAACAGGAATGTTCTATAAGAGTATCAGCTTAATGTTTCAACAATAAAACACTTATTTAACAGCTGAGGAATAAAAACCCTCGATGCAATATTAGACTCTCACCTCCAATATTGTATATAAAATATAAGCGTACACCAACGCACATCGAGGGTAAACTTCGAGTGTTGGTGTACGCTTTAATTATTAAGGTGAGAGAATACAAAAGTACGTTATTTAGATTAAAAAACAAATTCAATGAAAACCCCAATAAGCTATTACGGTGGTAAGCAAACCATGCTTAAACACATTATACCGCTAATTCCAGCTCATGAACTATATACTGAAGCATTTTGTGGAGGTGCTGCAGTGCTTTTCGCAAAATACCCTACGGCCTGCGAGGTAATCAATGACCTCAATAGAGGACTAGTTAACTTCTATCTAGTTGCGCAGCGTCATTATAGCCTCCTGAAAACAGAAATTGACGGGACACTACATTGTCGGGATCAACACGCCCATGCTCTTCATATTGCTAAGTATCCAGACTTCTTTGCTCCAGCTCAGTGGGCTTGGGCTATATGGACGTTATCAAAACTATCTTTTGCATCAATGCAGGATGGCTCTTTTGGCTATGATTTTGGCGGCACAATGACAACAAAGGTTGCCAACGCTAAAGATGCATTCACTACTGCCCTATGTAAGCGCTTAGAGAACGTAACAGTAGAGAACCGGGATGCCTTAGAGGTTATATGCTGCTATGACAATGCAGATGCTTTCCATTTTGTTGATCCACCTTACATCAACAGTGATTGCGGGCACTACGAGGGTTCATTTAATGAACAAAACATGCAACAATTGCTTGAGTTGTTAACGAGAATCAAAGGCAAATTCATGCTTACGATGTTTCCTTTGCCAATGATTAAAGAATACGCTGACGACAACGGCTGGATAATCCACAAAGTAGAGCGGTTTATTTCTGCAAGTAAGGAGAGCCGTCGCAAACAGGAGGAATGGATGGTTTGTAACTATGAGCAGGAACAAAAGCAAGAAAGCCTGTTTTAACGTCACTTAAATATAATTTAAACGATTGTAAATTACGCAAAAAATGCGCATTTGGTTTTAAAAAAATGCGCATTTGGTTTTTGCGATTATATAAAGGTAAAAGATAAGATTGTCTTTATAATTAACACGCCTATTATATATGGTGAATATGATATATATGAGGCTATAGATAGTGCTGAGAGCTTTTTGGACTCCCTTTCAAAAAGAGTTGATGTTGGAAGTTATGCAGAAATAACATCAAGTATTGATTACCAGCTAATCGACAGAACGGGGAGCTTTATTTATAAGAATCTTCCGATACTTTTATCTGATGAGTATCTGGATAATCTGGACTCATTAACTCAGCCTGATGCAATTAAGCAGGCTATGGTGCAAAATTATAATTATATCATCTCAGGAGCAGGTGGTTTTATGGAGGATTTTATATATAAAGATCCTCTAAAGATAAGTACTCATTTATACAGCAGCTTAGAGCAGATGAATGAAGGCTCAAACTATAAAATGATTGATTCTTACATTTTTAGCAACGATTCCTCAGCATTATTTGTATTTGCGCAATTGTATAACACCCCAAATCAAGGTGATTTTATAGAGATAATAGAGAGCACCTTAAAAGGCTTTAATAATATTGAATATTTTGGAGCACCTGCAGTAGCTTATTATAATGCAAAGCAAATAAAAAGAGATACACTCATCACATTGAACATAGCGATAGCAATAGTAGTATTATTAATATCTCTTACGTTTAAAAATAAGCGAAACATAATTTTAATTATTTTCCCGGCTCTCTATGGTGGATTATTTGCACTAAGCTCCATATCTATCATACAAGGTGAAATATCATCAATTGCAGCTGGGGCTGGGGCAGTAATTTTTGGAATAGCATTGAGTTATTCAATCCATTTTATCTCACATGCCAATCATTGCACTTCTATAAAACAAATTATATCAGAACTATCGGAACCTTTAACAATTGGAAGTTTTACCACCATCGGAGGTTTTGCGGGTTTACTTTTTACAACCTCCCCTTTACTTAGAGATTTTGGATTATTTGCATCACTATCTCTTATCGGGACAACTATTTTTACATTAATTTTTCTACCACATTTCATTAAAATCTCAAATTACAGCAAAGAGAATTACTTTCTAAAAATTGTAGAAAAATTTACCTCATACAGATGGGAGAAGAATAAAATATTGGTGGCATCATTATTAATTTTAACCCTTATATGCCTATTCTTCTATCACAAGGTTGAATTTAATGGCGATATGATGGCTTTGAATTATGAGCCTCTGCATCTAAAAAATAGCAGAGAGAAGCTGGAGAGATTGTCTAACCAAGAAGAAAATGAGTTTAAGGGTATCTTCATAGCATACTCAAAAGATATAAACGAATCTGCAATTGCATATAATAAATTATGTAATAATCTTGACTCCTTAAAGAAAATAGATAAAATAGAGAGTTATGCCTCTATCAATAATTATGTAATTGATAAAGACTTACAAAGTGAGAGAATAGATAAATGGAATAACTTCTGGAGTGAGAATAAAAAGGCCAATGTTATTAAACTGATAGATAAAGAAAAAGAAGCTTTAGGATTTGAGCAAACAGCATTTAATCAATTTAATAGCGTATTAAATGCCGCATATTCAACTACAGATTATAAAGATTCTGTAACCAATCAGATTTTTGGAGATTGGATCAATTCTACTAATGATGCACCTCTATTTATTTGCCATGCTACAATTAAATGCAAAGATAAAGAGGAAATTTACAAAATAATTGAGGGGATTCCCAATATAATAATTGCGGATAGAGCATATTATGCCTCTACAATGGCAGAATTGGTAAATGAAGACTTTTATTTAATCCTGTACATCTGCTCATTTTTAATATTTTTTGCCCTACTTATCTCTTACGGGAGATTGGAATTAACTCTTATCTCTTTTCTACCAATGTTTATCAGTTGGATTATCATCTTGGGGTTAATGGCAATTTTTAAAATTGAATTTAATATTGTAAACATTATATTATCAACTTTTATT
>CAZYQA010000140.1:0-1128 GCA_964649555.1 uncultured Muribaculaceae bacterium | reverse complement strand
ATTTTGCGTTCGATAGGAAGAATTGCTTTCCCAATATTTTGTTTACTTTTGGTATCGGGGATGATTTCAGCATCTTTATAATGGATGGCTTACTCACAGAATATAAGAGTGGTAAGAAATTATTAAACTCCCATAAGACCGCCATTTTCTTCTCAGCATTTGCAATATTAATAGGAATGGGAGCTCTGTTTTTTGCTAAACACCCTGCAATTAAATCACTTGCTTTTATTTCCGTATTTGGGATAATAACCGTTGTCTTGGTGTCATATACCTTACAACCAATCATTTTCAACTTATTAGTTACCACCCAAACAAAGAAAAAAGGGTTTCCATACACTATTATGTCAATCTTAAATACATTCTACGCTTTTAATTTATTTGTATTGGGTTGCTCTTTAGTGCAAGCATATATCACAACTCTTTTCCTTATCCCTGTAAAAAAAGAGAGAAGGCAAAGATGGGTACATAAGTTTATACAAGTATCTCTAAAGATCTTTATTAAGATTATGATTACTGTAAAATGGGTTAAAATTAATCAATACCATGAGGAGTTTAAAAAGCCATCTATAATCATAGCCAACCACCAATCTTTTATTGATATTCTAATGCTACTTGCATTGCATCCCAAGCTGTTAATGGTAACAAATAACTGGGTATGGAATTCTCCATTTTTTGGCAGAATTGTAAGATACCTAGGCTTCTATAATACAATTAACGGATATGAAAATTTAGCTGAATCCCTTAAAGATCAAATCAGTAAAGGGTATAGCGTTATTGTTTTTCCGGAAGGGACAAGATCTACAGATTGTTCTATAAAAAGATTCCACAAAGGGGCATTTTATTTGGCTGAGCTATTAAATTTAGATATTATTCCTATACTAATTTATGGCAACGGTATGATCTCCTCTAAGACTCAACCCTTTTATATAAAGAAAGGAATTATCGTCTCTAAGATTCTGCCTAGAATATCTATAAATAATAATGAATTTGGGCTAGGCTATACTGTACGCACAAAGAGCATCAACAAATACTTCAGAGAGGAGTATGCAAATTTATGTAATGAGTATAACGCCCCATTTAATAAATATTTTTATGATGCTCTAATTAAAAACTACATATACAAAGGAC
>CAZYQA010000139.1:0-6331 GCA_964649555.1 uncultured Muribaculaceae bacterium | reverse complement strand
TTGCAACTCTTTTGATCTCTCCGCCGCTAAGTTGTTTTATTTGTTGATCGGGATTGGTAAGCTTGAGCGAAAAGAGAATCTGATTTATTTCATAATCCTGAGTATGCTTGCTCGCTTTAGAGTTTACGATACTGCCGATTGTCTTTTCAGGATCAAATTCATGGTGCTGCTCTAAAAAAGAAACGGTAATGTCTTTTAGAAATTTAACTTTACCGTCACCGTCGGAGCTATCTTTTCCGGCTAATATTTTTAATAGAGATGTTTTGCCCGTCCCATTGGGGGCAATTAAAGCTATCTTATCACCTTCGTTAATGTTGAAACTGATGTTTTCAAATAAAACTTTCGGGCCATAAGACTTTGAAATATTCTCTACTTGTAAATAACTTGCCATCTATTTTTTTTTGGGTGCACAAAAATAGTAAATTTTTCAAATCTTATAAGAAAAACTTATTGACTTTTGCAAGTGATTGAGGTAGGGCAAATACAACTACCCTGTCGTAAGGTTTGATTATTGTTTCACCTGTTGAGATAAAGCTCTCATTACCACGTATTACTCCTCCTATGATAGCCTCTTTAGGGAATCTTAAATCTTGTAGTTCACCTTTGGTTATCAGGCTGTTAGGGTTTACGATAAATTCTAATACTTCAGCATCGGAGCCGTTAAGGCATTTTATTGAACGCACTTTATTACTTAATGTGAATCTGAAAATACGCCCTGCTGTTATCAACTTTTTGTTTATTACCGCATCAACTCCCATCCCCTCTGCAAGTTTGATATATTCGATGTTCTCAACCTCAGCAATAGTTTTTGCAACGCCCATTCTTTTTGCAGCGACGCATGAGAGTATATTGGTTTCCGAGTTTCCTGTAAGGGCTACAAATGCGTCAATATTTTCAACATCTTCTTCAAGTAATAAATCGGTATTTCTGCCATCTCCGTTTATTACTAATACGTTATCTAATTCTTGAGCTAGGTGCTCACATTTGTCATCTTTCTGTTCAATAATAATGATCTGCTCCACTGTATGTTGCATCTTTCTTGCAAGCATTTCTCCAATTCTTCCCCCTCCAACTATCATTAGTCTTTTGATATCTATATCTGTTTTTCCGGAAAAGTTCATTGCCTCTTTTACTCCATCTCTTATACAGATCACAAATACCAAATCGTTTAGCTGAAATTTAGTTTCAGGTGTAGGGATGATAGTTTCGCTATTTCTTGCTATAGCTACCGGTTTGAATTTTAGCCCACCGGAAGCGGAGATCATATCTTTTACATATTTTTTGATAAGCGGTGCGCCATCTTCAAGCCTGAATACCACCATCTGCAAAAGCCCGCGGGCAAACTCCATAAATTCGGTTGTACCTGTCTGCTTCAACAAATCTACAATTTCATACGAAGCAATCTTTTCGGGATAGAATAGTAAATCGATACCTAGCTCTGTAAATAAGAGTTTATTTTCTGAGTGGGTATATTCTTCGTTATTGATGCGGGCAGTCACTTTTTTTGCTCCCATTTTTTTTGCAAGCATTGCACTTATCAGGTTTACGTCTTGCTCTTGTGCCGGGCTAACGGCAATAAATAAATCAGCATCTTTTACACCTGCCTGCTCCAATGTGTTAATGGAGGTTGGGCTACCTTGTACAATAATAACATCGGCCATCTCAGCCAATTTACTTAGACGGGATTCACTGATATCTATGATAGTTAAATCATTAGATTCGTTACTTAGCATTTTTGCCAAGTGACTTCCAACTTCTCCTGCACCGGCAATTATTATCTTCATAAATAGAAATCTTAAAACAGGTGATAAATATAGTTAAAAAAAGGGAGCACTTAACATAATTGTTAGACGCACCCTTTATTAATTTGATTTTATTTAAAATATAATGACTAGTATTCCTCTTCGTTAAAGAAGAAATCTTCTTTGCTAGGATAATCTGGCCATATTTCTTCTATGCTATCATAAATTTCGCCATCATCCTCTAAATCATTCAGGTTTTCTATCACCTCTAGTGGTGCACCTGAACGGGTTGCATAATCGATAAGCTCTTCTTTAGTTGCAGGCCATGGTGCATCTTCTAATTTTGATGCTAATTCTAATGTCCAGTACATAGTTTATAAATTTTTAATAATTAGGTAATTATTCTTATATATTCTGAGGGGCGCAAAAATAATAAAAAAATTACGGAATCCAAAAAGTTTCTCTCTCCTCATTCTCCATACAATAGAATCTAGCAAGCACGAATAGGTAATCTGATAGCCTGTTAAGGTATTTTAGCCCTATACGTACAGATTCAGTAAGCCCTTCAGGCATATTGGTAATAGCTGTTGCGTGCCTTTCTGCTCGCCTGCATATCGTTCTTGCTACGTGGCATTCAGATGATACTCTTGGCGCTCCCGGCAATATGAATGCTTTTTGTTCGGGCAAAATTGCAGACATCTTATCTATCTCAGTTTCCAAAATGATGATCTCATTCTCAGATACATCTTCTAGCTTTTTGAAAGAATTATCAGAAGCAAAATGAGCCGAAATAAGCATAAGTTGCTCCTGGATTCTTCTTAACATATCTTTTTCGTGTTGAGTGCTAGTGTCACTTATCACAATACCGATAAAAGAGATTAGTTCATCTATATCTCCGTAAGCCTCAACTCTGGGGTGGGTTTTGGAAACTCTTTTCCCCCCAACAAGTGATGTTGTACCACTGTCGCCTGTTTTAGTATAAACTTTCATTTTAATAAACTTTAATAATTATTAATCGTATCACTCTCTACTTTACCATCTCTTAATCTTATAATTCTTCTGGCGTATTTAGCAATATCCTCTTCATGTGTAACAACAATTACAGTATTTCCATTGTTGAATATTTGCTCAAATAAATTCATTATATCGATAGATGTTTTTGTGTCAAGGTTTCCTGTAGGCTCATCTGCAAGAATAATAGAAGGGTTGTTGATAAGTGCTCTTGCAACGGCAACTCTTTGCCTTTGCCCCCCCGAAAGCTCATTCGGCTTGTGATCTTTTCTGTCGTTAAGCCCAACGCTATCGAGAGCAAGCGCTGCCTTTTCTAATCTCTCATGTTTAGGAATACCTGCATAGATGAGTGGAAGAGCTACATTTTCCAATGATGTATAGCGAGGCAAAAGATTAAATGATTGAAATATAAAGCCTATCTCTTTATTCCTCACATCTGCTAACTCACTATCGTTCATTTTACTCACATCGGTGCCATTGAGAACATATGCACCAGAGGTGGGGGAGTCAAGGCAACCCAGAATATTCATCATTGTAGATTTTCCACTCCCACTGGGACCCATTATGGCAACGTACTCATTTTCGTGGATAGATAAGCTGACTCCATCAAGAGCATTCACTTGTTGATCCCCAATTCTATATATCTTTTTAAGATTCTCTATTCTTATAATTTCTTTATTCATAGCAGATTCCTTTATATATTTTATGCATAAAATTAATGGCCTCTTCCCCTTTTTCTCCAATATCTATTGTATATTCATTTACAAACAGGTCTATATGTTTTTTCTGTACTTCTTGTGTGATTTCCTGTGCATTTTCGGTTATATAATCTTTAGAAGCCTGCGGATTTTCAAAAGCATATTTAATGCTCTTTTTCAATACTCTGTTGATTTTTTCTTCTAATTCACTGCTGAACTCTCTTTTTATAGCAATTCCTCCCAAAGGGATTGGTAGATTGTATTTCTTTTCCCAGAGCTCTCCCAAATCTGCAATTAGTTCCAAGCCTTTTTCCTTATATGTAAACCTCCCTTCGTGTATAATCACTCCTGCTTCCACTTCTTCTGCTAGTATTGCATTCTCAATATTTGAGAATATCATCGGTTTAAAGTTATTTATATTACTAAATTCATTTTTCAATAATAGAAATGCCGATGTATTGTATCCGGGAATAGCAATTGCTTCATTATTATATTTATATGGGTCAAACTTGCTATGAGCTTTTTTTACAAATAGCGGCCCGTTACCAAACCCTAGTGCAGATCCGCTCCTTAGCATTTTGTATTGAGCAAAGTTTGCAAAATATGCATTATAGCTCAGCTTGGTAATGTCATATTTATTTTTAGAAGCAGATAAATTTAATTCTTCAACATCAGCCGTATGAACGATGAATTCCAAACCTTCTGTGTCAATGAGGTTGTTTATCATTGCATGGAATGCAAATGTATCATTAGGGCATGGCGAAAATGCTAGAGTGAGTTTCATTAATGTTTTTTTGTTACTATTTCAACTATCTGAGTGCATTTGCGAGTGAGGGTATCCAGTGCTAAAGGGATATTCCATTTCGATTTATCTCTCTCTCCAACTCTGTTAGATACAGTTCTGAGTTCAAAGAAATTTACTTTCTCAGATAAGCATACATAGTAGAAGGCTGCCCCTTCCATGCTCTCAATTTGTGGATTGAATTTTTTATACATCGCTTCCACTTTATTGGGGTCTCCGGTAACTGTTTGTACTGTGATGGCAGATGCTTTAGGAGCTATATCTAATAATTGGTTATAAGGGTGTTCCATGTTTTTAAGTACAAGTGCGCCTCCATTATAAGGGAAGCTGTCTGCATCTAATAAGTCGTATTGGAAAAGTGTTTGGAAACCAAACATCGTCTCAAATCCTAAATCTCCAAAATACTCTTTTTCAATTATTGAAGCAGCTCCAAGTGGAAAATTATCCATGTCAAATGAGCCGGCAATACCAATATTTATTACAAGATTATAAGGGGTATTATTACACTTGGCTTCTAAAAGTTTTTTCGTGAGTCTGTAGCAAGTAGATGTTGTTCCTATGCCTGTAAGCATAAAGTCGAATGAAAAAGAGTTGGTATCGATATTTCTACCGTTCTTTACTGCAAATTGTGCACAATCAAGTTCTTCTTGCTCTGCGGCTGTAAAAAGAATACGAATCATAGAATCTGTTTTAATTTTTCTAAATCCGCATAAAGTTAAGAAAAAAAATTATGAGAGAGATGTCAAACTGAATTTAAAAGTGAGGCCACCTCCAACTCTTTGCTCTGCATTGATATCACCTTTATGCAATATTACTGCATTTTTGACAATTGATAGGCCTAGCCCGGTGCCGCCGGTTTTTCTTGTACGCCCTTTTTCCGTTCTATAGAATCGCTCAAATAATCTGTCAAGCTCATCATGTGCAACACCTTTTCCATTATCTGAATAGGTGAAAATTATCTTATATGAGTCAATTCCAGAAATTTGGATGATTCCTGCATTTATACTTATCTCTGTACCTATACCACCATATTCTAATGTGTTATCTATTAGATTTTTAAATAGAGAGTATATTAGTGAATAGTTACCTTTTATAGATAAAGTGGAACTGAAATATAATTTTAATGTTGATTTATTTGCCTTAATCTTTGGTGCAAGTTCATCCCTAATCTCATTTATGCAATCTGTAATATTCACATCTTCTATATGAAATTCACCAATACCTTCATCAATTTTATTGATTGTGGATACATCTGTAATAAGTTTTGATAACCTTATAGTTTGATTAAGAGCTTTGTTTGCAAAGTTTCTCATTTGATCAGGCTTCATCTCATCATCATGGATAATTGTCTCAAGATATGCTCTGATTCCTGTTACAGGTGTTTTTAGCTCATGGGCTATATTATGGCTCATTTGCTGTTTATATTCTTTGGTCTTATCAAATTGCTCAAATGTAGCTACAATTTTTCTCCCTATTTCGCCATATTCATTATTAGGAAATTTTACTTGACTAAAATCTTTTTTTTCAGAATTAAGAGCATCTACAAAGAGCTCGAAAGCCCTCAATGATTGTGTAATTTTGTTGGAGAAAAATATTAATGAGCAAATTAACAACAATGCCAACCCAATCATAAGATAATTAATCTCATTACTATTATTTATGCTATTATAGCTTATATGGCTATATAGCTTAGATGTTCTAACATAAAAATCACCATATCTTTTTATATAGTATAGATAATCTCCGATTTGAGGCACAAAGAAGGATGAGGTGCGCTTAATTGAGTCGGGTTGGTTCTCCCAATCTTTATCTTCGTAGAAGTATTTATTATATAGTAGATCTTTGCCGTAATTTTTATACAACTGATTGAAGCTGGTATCGAAGATGGCTATTCTTACATCGTCCGGGAATGCAATATTGTCAAGGAGGATCCCCTTTTCATACATTTTTGCAATATCATTATTCAGAAGGATCAAGTCACTATTAATTTTATCAATAGTATAAGATTTATTCTTTTCTACAGTATATATTGTGGCACCTATAAGAAAAAGAATAATTATTATAAAATAATAGAGTAT
>CAZYQA010000138.1:0-6336 GCA_964649555.1 uncultured Muribaculaceae bacterium | reverse complement strand
AATAATTTTGAGATAAATAGTTTCATAAATTTGATTTAAATTAGAATGAAGGACAAAGGTATATCAACTCAATATAAACTAAACTGAGCACCAATATACAAATTAATATACACTTCTAAACTACTAGTAAATTAACATGTTATATTGTGGTATATTATTAAATAAGCACTTAAATGACCAATACCATCAAACACTTTTTCAACAAAATGGCGCAGGATTGGGATACACATTGCCAGCCGGATGCTAAAATATTAACGGATATAATCGATTATTGCCTGATAAAAGAGGGAAGCGATGTAATTGATGTGGCTTGCGGCACAGGGGTGATGATTGAGCCGATTTTAAGCAAAGGAGCAAAAAGTATTCATGCCATTGACATCTCTCCTGAGATGATAAAGATTGCTAGGAAAAAGTATAATTCGCCCAAAGTAACATTTGAAGTTGGAGATTTCACGCAGACAAATATTAAAGATTATGATAATGTAATTATTCATAATGCTTACCCACATTTTTTAGATAAGCTCCCTCTGATAAATGCAATATATGATTCACTAAAAATTGGTGGCAGATTTACTATTGCACATTCAATAGGTAGAGAGAGGGTGAATGGCTGCCATAAGAAGCTTGACGCTCCTATTTCTACAAAGCTAGAAGCGGCAGAAACTGAGGCAGAAATATTTAAAAATCAATTTAAGATAGATACTATAATAGATACTCCCGATATGTATATTATATCAGGAGTAAAAATATAAAATTATAACTGCCTTGGGAAGTTCACTTCAAACATCTCTTCTAATGTTTTTGTTTGCCCTCCTGTAAATGCTTTCCATATATATTCGGCAAATCCCAGAGCTTGCTCTTTCATTATCACCGGAGGCATGAGCAGGGAGTTGGAGTTTACAGTCACATCCACCAGTACTGCCCCCTTATAGGATAGTGCTTCATCTATTGCAGGTGCCAGCTCTGCAGGTGTATTCACTTTCAAGCTCTTAATCCCGATAGATTCCCCCATAGCTGCAAAATCTCCGGCTAATAGGTCTGTTCCATAATCGATTAATCCCGATGTCTTCATTTCCAGAGCTACAAAATCCAATCTTTTATTATTAAATATAAATATCTTCACAGGGAGGTTCTGCTCTTTAATTGTGAGGATATCCCCCATTAGCATCGTAAACCCACCATCTCCACACATTGCTACAACTTGTTTATCCAAAAATGCAGATTGTATGCCAATACAACTTGATAAACAATTGGCCATTGTGCCATGTAAGCATGAATGATATAATTTTCTCCCACCAAAACTATCAATATATTTTGCCATATAAGCCCATGGAGATCCTATATCACTCACCACATAGGCATCTTTAGAGATCTTATCGTTGAGCGTTTTAGCTAAAAATTCGGGGTAGATATGGTGCTTGCTATCTCCGTTTTGTTTGGCTATTTTATCAAGGTGCTTCAAATCATCTTCTCTGTATCGTTTACACCTATCTGCAAAATCGGTGTTGGTTTTCTCTTTTATTAATGGGATTAACTTATCTAGGGATAATGCAATATCCCCTACCAGCCCTACATCTATCCAGTGCCTGCGCCCCAGGTTGGAGCCGTCAATATCTATCTGAATAATTGTAGCACTATTTGTATAGAAGTTATTGAAGGCCATAGATGTGCCCAGCAGTATCAAAAGATCACATTCGTGCATTGCATAGAGGCAGGTTTTTTCACCTAATAATCCGGTCATTCCCACAGGGCATGGGTTATCATAATCAAGATAATGTTTACCTCTGTATGCCCACCCTACAGGAGCTTTTAGAAGGCTTGCCAATTGCATTACCTGCGAATGAGCATTTTCACACCCTGCCCCACCATATATAAATGGTTTCTTGGATTTATTTATAAGTTTTGCAATTGTGTTTATCTCATCATCCGATGGTAGCACTTTAGAGTTATTAACAGGGCGTATGGTTCTGAAATTAGATATATTCACCTCAGCATCAATCATATTAAATGGGAGAACTAATACAGCCAACCCCTTTTTCAACATAGCCGCTTGCATGGCTTGCTGCAATAGTTTTGGGAAATGCTCCACACTCTCAACCTCTTCGCAGAAAATGCTACAAGAGGAATATAATCGATTAAAATCGATTTGCTTATCTCCATTGTACCCTATATTCTTCTGTTTGGTTTGGCAGGCTATCATCACAACAGGGCTACCATTGCGAGCAGAATCATATAATCCATTTAGAAACCTTACGCTTCCGCTTCCAAAATTTCCAACACACCCCGTAATGGTTTTACTAAAGGCAGCATCTGCACCACTGGCAAATCCCCCAGCCTCTTCGTGTGCTACTTTCACTATTCTGATAGCAGATTCGGAGAACGCGTTTAACAAAGGCTTTACCTCATCGCTATCTGCAGCATATACTCTTTTTACGCCATACTTATTAAAAGTATCAACTATAAAATCTTTAATTAACATAATACAACTTTATTGATTTGGTAAAACATCTATTTGTATGAGGCTACACCCCTCTGTAGCTATCCACTCCCCCATCTCTTTTTCCAGATTCTCTCTCAGGCTCACTCTGCGCGCCTCCACTCCAAGAGATTGCGCCATCGCACTCAGGCATAGAGCACTCTTATCTTGGTTTATAACTGCCACTTTTATATTCAGATTGAGTTGGCGCAATGTTAATAGCTCACCTAAGAATCGTTGCAAGCCGCTATAGCTGCATATTGCAATTATATTCTCTTGGGGCTCAGAAGCTCTCCTTATACCCATTGCGAGCGGTAGTGTAGCTCCTGGGGCGCGATATAGGTTTGAGTAATAAAAATCTCTGTCGCAAGTCCCTTTTATATATATTCCGGTAGCATTTGTAATCTCACCTATATCAGATATTATATGCGAATAGCATGGGATAATATTATCAAATATCTCAAACAGGTACTCATAAGATATCTCTCCGCTCTCCTGCTTATCTGCATAATTGCTTTTTCTGATATTTTCATACTCCGCATTGGCCTCCAAGGCATAGCTATTATCCTTTTTAGGGAGAATCATTGGCTCCAAGAGCTTGATTGCAGCACTTAAATCTGCATATATATTAAAATCTACGTTATGCGTCTTGATCACATTATCAACCAAGCTATCTATATATGCAAGTTTTGCACTTTGGGGTATATATCTCATCGGAGGATTCTCCACACCCAGCATAAGTATGAGATCTGCTTTTTCAAAGGCATCTTTTGCATAATTTCTGCAATTTTTGCTTAAGCATCCCAATTTATCCTTAATCTGCCACTCTATATATGATTTTCCTTGCAGGTCATATCCGATAGGCGCTTTCAATAACTCTGCAAAATTCAGAATATCCTCTATCGAATTTCTTGAATTATTCCCAACTAAAAGAGCAATATTTTTTGCATCATTTATACACTCCGCAAGGCTTGTAAGCTCATCCTTATCAGGCATAACAATCTCATTAGTATAATGTGGAATATACTTTAAATCCATATCCCCTCTTACGGTAGAGGAAGAAATATCACCCGGTATAATCAGCACCGCCACACCCTTTTTTGATATAGCTGTTTGCATTGCAATCCCCATTATGCGTGGGAGCTGCTCTACAGATTGCACATACTGGCAGAAAACACTGCAATCAGTAAATAAATTAAACACATCGGTCTCCTGCACATAGTTTGTCCCAATCTCCTGGCTGGGTATATGAGTTGCCAAACATAATACCGGGTTATGATTCTTATTCGCTTCATACAATCCGTTCACCAGATGTAAAGCTCCGGGGCCACATGATCCTATACACACTCCAAGTTCTCCGCTCACCTGGCTCTCTGCACCGCACGCCAAGGCTCCTGCCTCCTCATGCCTCACGTGCATAAAAGCTATCGGACTCTCAAATATTGCACAAGTGATGAAGTTTGCACTATCTCCGGTGATTCCCCACACACTCCGCACACCCGATTTTTCCAATATTTTAACAATTAATTTACCTGCATGATTAGCCATTTTTATTTTTATTAAGATTATAAACTACTAACATCCAAATACAAATAATTGTTTATCTCAAATGATAAGAATAACCCCCTAAAAAACATAAAAATATTCCTTTCTCTCAATAAAAGTTTTACTAAATTTGGGCTCTAATCAGCAAAATATTACTCAATAAAACGAACATGAACTTTTTTAAACGTATGAAAAGGAAACTTATTTTAGTTCTTCTATTTCTTATTTCTTTAACTTCTTCCACTGCCCAAAACATCAATGGCACCCCCGGCAAAAAACAACGCCTATATATAGGTGCTGACGCTGGAATTTCATTCGGTAGCTCTACATTAAAATCTTTCGGATTAGATAAAACAAGAGTTGGATTCGGATTTGGATTATTAGGAGGATATCACCTCA
The DNA here is from genome assembly GCA_964649555.1 of uncultured Muribaculaceae bacterium. Classification (GTDB taxonomy): domain Bacteria; phylum Bacteroidota; class Bacteroidia; order Bacteroidales; family UBA932; genus Egerieousia. Next base: position 1,916 of record CAZYQA010000138.1, on the reverse strand, counting down.
ACCATTTCATTTCAGCCGAAGCTGAGCTAAGTTATCACCATCTGGGTTTAGGAGCTTATGATTGCTGCCAAAACTTATGGCTTTCATCAAATGGGAACAGCTATTTTGCCCCCGTTGCAGATACCAACAACTGGCAATTCAAAGATCTCAAATCATCTGTTAATTTATATGGAATTGCAGCACGTGTGAATGTAAACTTTATAAGCATGTTTGATATTGCCGGCAGATGGTCGGTATTATTATCTCCTGCTATTTATGGAATGGGATCAAGTGCTAAAATAATAACCATTTCACTCGATCAGCAAATAAGTGAGAACTCGGGATTTCATTTTGGGATAGGGAGTGATTTGGGCGTAGGATATCAGGTTACTCAGAAAATGAACTTTCGTCTCTATTCAGGGGTAATTTATCTTACCGGAAAAAAGATGGATGGAATGCCTCAAATACATCATAAAAGCAATTACACTTGGAACAGCGGGTTAAAAGTGACTTTTGCAATTGATTAAATATATGGTAAAAAAAAGAATCATGACAAAATCTAATATAATTCAAAAGCTTCTGCTATATATAATCGTAGTATTTATAATAGCTACCGGGTGTGATAAAACACTACACGAAACCGACATAATTCCTCCTGATGGCTCAAAATCAGCAGTTATAATTACTCTTAACAATGAGGGTGTAGATAATAAACCACTTAATGATGCACATATATATTTCTTTAACGAAAAAGAAATATTAACCTCTCACAACTATTACCCAAAAATGACAGATCTGGCTCTGGATAGAGTGCTTACCGGAAATGGTAGTTATACTGTATTTGCAATACTTAATACCGAAGAGAATCTTAGCCCATATACAAAAGCAGAAGAAAATATAATTAATATCCAAGATTTCATGTTATGGGTAAGTACTTTGGATAAAAAATATGAAAATCTACTCACAGGGGCACTTAAATATGAGGTAAAAAATGGAATAAATAATGTATCTATCAATTTACAAAAGGGCTCGGAAGGGGCTGAAGTTGCTCTCGTTACATTAAACCTCACGTTTCCACAACCCCTTCTCCCGGAATATATTGCAGAGAAATCCAAAGCAGATGGAGAGCAGGTAAAACTAAGAACTATCATTGAAGTATATAAGAGGGGTACCGGCAACAGAATACTAAGAAAATCAGAATATGCAATCCCGACAGAGACCGAGGGGGTATATACCAAGACTATAACTCTGCCCAAAGGGGAGTATGACATACGTATATGGGGAGATTATACGCAGCAAGAGAATCTAGATTACCATTACAATACCGAAGATCTTAAGAATGTAAAAATTCTACCAAAAGAGAGCTATATCGCAAATACAGATACTCGTGACGGATTTGCTTATGCTACAACCATAAATATTGGTAAAGAAGATATTATTGAAAACATAACACTTCATCGTCCATTAGCAAAGTATAAAATTGTGGCTAATGATGTTGAGGAATATGAGCAGATGAGGGAAAAAAGAGGATACCCTCCTATTAACGAACTTATAATCCAAATAAGCTATGCAGGATACTTTCCTGCCGGATATAATGTAACTGACGGCACTTTGACAGCCTCTTTGGACGGATATAAATTCAGATCTTGGATCACTGAAAACGACAATAAAAACACAACAATAGCAAAAGATTTTGTTTTGGTAAATGGAAAAGAATCCTCTGTTGTAGTTAATATTATGATTAAAGATGCACAGGATAATATCATAAGCGGAGTGAAAGGTGTAAACATAAACTATAAAGCCGGACACCTCACAACTATAAAAGGAAATTTCTTAACAGCCGGAAAAGGTGGAATGGATATTATTACCAGTTGGGAAGGGGAGCACAATGTGGAATTTTAATAAAAACAAGATGAAGAATTATATATATATATTAT
>CAZYQA010000137.1:0-6365 GCA_964649555.1 uncultured Muribaculaceae bacterium | reverse complement strand
TACAATACAAATAAAGGACACAAATATAATTTATCCGCCATTTGAGTATACTCCGAGAGATAATAATTTTAAGGATTCAAAAATTACAAATGGGATAAATTCTTCATTCATGTTACCTGATAAGCTCCCTGTTCCGGAACGGGATTCTCGTAATAAAAAGGGGTATTTTGAGCCTGGAAGAAGTGTGGAGGATGTTAGGAAAAGGATGATGAGTGTAGATTATTTCTCTAAAGGGATTGATGGCTATTATACAAAATTGATTGAGATGGGTTATGTAGGTGAAGGATGGGTTGAAACTCAGGAGTTGAGAGAACTAATGGCAAGGATAAAAGAGGGCTTGGCTGAGGATGTGAAGAATGGAGGCTATAAAGATCGTAATAGTGCGCCGGACTTTTTAATAAGAATGCGGAAAAATAAAAACCCCCTAATGAGAGCATTAGGAGGTATATTACAAATGATGCATAATGGGTCGGTTAATAATTATAATAGGCCACCGGGGCAGCTTCAATATAAAATTCAACCTCCTCGCAATTAATTCATATAATCCCAGATTGGTAACATGATTGGTTTTGAATCTAATGCTTTGATGGCTTTTTTGTCTAGATACTTCTTGTTTAATACAATTCTAAACATATATTCATCAAACCATTTGTCTGTAAATGTTAAGTATCCGTTATGTCCTGCACCTGTTCCCCAGCTATTCTCGAATTGCCATTTTACAGGATTGTCATTATTATCTGTATCTACTGCCATAAGGAGCATTGCATGAGCGGAGCCACTTTGTCTTGTTAATATCCTAGCTTTTTTATCCATTTTTAATTTTACGCCAAAAAGTGCTTCGTAGTTATACATATCAGGATCTGAGATTCCTTCTTTGCTGTAGTGTTGTTTTCCAACATCGCATGATGCGTACATTGCTTCATCATTTTTGATAGATTCTAAAGCAGCTTTCTTAATATCGTGGTTTGGTAGATTAAGATATTTCCAGTTGATTCCCTCAACGGTATTTCTGTAGTTTGCAATCTCATATACCTTGTAATACTCTCTTGTAGGATCATTCATTACCATTATAAAGTTGTCAGGATTGAAGTTCTCCGGAGTTACTGATTTGTAAAATTCTTGTGGAGTTGTTGTAAGAGATTTGATTTCGCCATTTTTTGTTTTGTATCTCCATGTGAACTGAGTAGGGGGCTCTCCCAAGCAAAGAGCCAATACTCTATATACATCCTCTAATATTTCTAGTTTAGCAGCTTCAAGCTCTTTAGCCGATTTACCTTGTGCAGCCATTTCTCTGATTTGATAACCACCTCTTCTTAGAAGCTCTTTTATTATGCCCCCCATAGCACCTGTATTATTTGAATGCTCTGTTTCAGGCATAACACTTTTTGGAACTACACCATATTTTTCGCCAATATTGTAAAATAGATTCCAAACGCCCCCATCTCCAACCGGAGAGCTAAAGAAAGTTACAACTTCTCTATCATTAATATCTTTATTTGATGTTGCAATGATATTTTCTAAGAATAGATTTGATTTTTCAAACATATCCCAGAAGTAGTTGTAATTGTGAGAAAAGTCGAAAGCCGAAATGTCAAATTTTTTCATAATTGCAGGGCGCAATTGGTTCATTGAAGTAAACATCCAGCATCTTCCTGAGCTTTTTTGATCTGTAATTCCACTTACATCCACTTTGTATTTAAAGTGATGATCTATTGTGCCTTGTAAGTCTCTGTTAAGAGTTTTACTCTTAATGTCTTTATCATTTGTTAGCAGATTTTGAAGTGCTATTGTGTTTTGATCTTTAACAAAACTGTTTTTTATTTGAGAAAGTTGCGCAGGTGTTATTTCCTGAGCCATAGCAGATGCGGCAAAAAGTAAAAATGCACCTGTGAAAAATTGTTTTTTAACGTTCATAATTGGTCTTTATTGTTGTTTTTTAGAATTAACAAATTTAGCATATTTACTCAATATATATAATAAAATGATAAGATAAATTGAATAAATGATACAAAATTGAATAAATGGCACTACTTCAATATATACAAGTTGATTTATTGAAAATATAGTACTACAATTATTGTAAAACTGGAGCTTAATTCAATTTTCACAGTAGTAATTTTGTATGTTATTATAAAATTAAATTTATGAAAAAGATGTGGAATACATTATCTCCTTTTTTTACAAAACTTTCAATTATTGCTTTAGTATTATTTTTTGCAAGTTGTAGTTCAGATGATCCAATTCCGTTTGTTAAACACGGTTTTGATCTTGAATTTTATCCGTATCAGGAGTCTGACGGAACTTCTGTCAAGTCGTATAATGTGTTGTCTAATGAACAAAATCAACCACTGGAGATAATAGATAAGGTGATAAGCAGAATTATTATCACAGTAAATGATATACCTGCGTCAGAGAAGCTCGTGAAGGTGACCTTTAAGGCAGAGAAAGACCAATATACCCCTTTTTCCAATAAGGGTAAAATTATGATAAACTTGCCTGAAGGGGAGGCTAATTTTGCAGAAGTGGTTAAAGATGAGAAAGAGCAGACTAATTATCTCTCTACTGTAATTGCTATTCCTGAATCGGCATCTTCCCAAACCGTTTTAATAGATTTGTTTCCCGTGAGTGTTGCCGGGTGTAAGTTTTCATTTATCGCAACCACAAAATTAGCTGATAATACTACCAGAGCATATAAGATTAATGTTCCTGAAGGTATGATGCAGAGTTTTGATCAGGGGAATGAGTACCCCTTTATTATCTCTCTTTCAAATATTAATGTTGAATCTACCAGGTTTGCCATTTTATCATCTATCGGATTGAATAAAGGTTATGGAATAGAGGTTTGCGGAGATATATATTCGCCTGTGAATTCGGGATATGATTCGGATCATCCCTATGGTTTGCTATATCAGTTTGCAAGGGCTGGCGGACAAGGGTTTGATGGTGAAACAAATGCTCCAACTATTGTTGATGGGCCTCTTGATTTTTCTCAGAATTCCCCTTTAGTGGATCCTTTGATGTTTTATGTTGATAAAAGAACAAATAAAAATGAAGATGATAATTGGAGGCAGCCGGTAATTTATAGTTGGCCTGCAAGCGATATTCCTGCTCCTAGTGGATGGACTATTCCATCATATATTGAGGGGATGTTCTTTGAGTATAGCTATAATTTTCCATCCAATTTATCTATAATGAATACCCCTGATAATGTATCATATTGGATTGGTTATAATGCTAGCAAGGCAACTGATAATGACCCTAATGGATGCTTGTTCTTTCCAGCCTCAGGCTTTAGAGATGAAAACGGTGTTGCACATGATAGGGGTAATATGACTATATTTTGGATGAATGGTGTTAATCAGGCAAACAATCGTGGATGGCTTCAGTTTTTCGGAACTTCTGATTATCTTAAAAAAGGGTATTGTGCAATTGGCGCATCTGTAAGGTGTAAACTTATTTAGATATATCGTCGTCGTTGTTGTTTGTAATCGACTGACAAACTGTGTTTTGATAAAACTTGCGCCGCAAGTAATTTAGGGGTATCACTCGATTTTTTATGTTTGTGGGTCACCTACAAGCGTGAGGTTTGGGGAATGATTGATAAATTTTATATCTTTGGAGCGATTATTTGGCTAAAATAATAATTGTATTTTATCCACCTAGAACTTGAAAGCTCATAGAACAAGAAATTTTCTTTTGAGATCAATAAGTGATGACTTCACATTATTTATTTAGAAATTAAGATATTTAAATGTCGGCACCAGCTGAAGAAGAAGGAGTACGTCCATTGAACCATATTCGGTTTTGATAGGCGTTGTTTATCTTTTGATATTATAGCTGTTATTTCAATAAAATATTCTTCATAGAGAAATATTAATTTATGCAACAACGTAACTATAAGATTGATGTTCTTAGGGGATTGTCCATATTATTTGTGATACTTCTTCATATAAATATTAGAGTACCTTTTAATCAAACCGTACTTGGAGAATTCATGCCTAGCACTCTCTATAAGCTGCTTTTTTGGAGTGGATTGTATGGTGTTGAGATTTTCTTTGTTATATCAGGCTTTTTAATTACTTCTTCTATAATTGCTAAAAATGGCTCTATTGTGAATGTGAAGCCACTTCAGTTCTATAAAATGAGGTTCGCTCGTATTATTCCTCTGCTTATTCTGCTCTTAACCATACTTTCGATTTTTGACTTAGCGGGTGTGCAAGGTTTTGTAGTTGGAGGCCCCTCTTCTGATGTGACATTAGGTGAAGCCATTTTCTCAGCATTGACATTTAGTATCAACTGGCTTGAAATGAAGGTAGGCTATTTGCCTGGAGCTTGGGATGTACTTTGGTCATTATCGATCGAAGAGGTGTTCTATATCGTTTTACCTTTAATTTGTTTGTTGAGCAAGAACCAAAAAACATTTATTTGGGTAATGATTATTCTTGCACTTATATCTCCTCTATTTAGAAATGTATGGTTTGTAGATAGTGAGTTAGGAGGGCGAAATAACTTTGCTTGTATGGGGGGGATGGCGCTTGGGTGTTTGGCAAGTATGGTTGTGAACCAAGGTTTAGCCAGAGGTAAGTTGTTGATAGCTATAAATATAATTGGTTGGATGCTTGTCTTGGCTCCAATGTTATTGCGTTCAACGCTTTATCAGTTGGGGGTTAGTAAGATAGGATTAAACTTTACGATGTTGTCGATTGGTGTTGCACTGCTGCTTATATGTTGGCAAACAGATGTTAATAATGGGAAAAACCATAGATATAAAGTGCTCCGGATGCTGGCTAATTTGGGTGAGCATAGCTATGAAATATATTTGTCGCACATGTTCCTGGTGCTTGGTGGTGTAGCTCTTTTCCATTCAATGGAGAGGGTTGGAGATTGGGGAGTTTACTCTTTATATATAGTTATAGTTTTAGCTTCTTACTTTTTAGGAGCTGTAATTGCTAAGTTTTATACAAATCCTTTGAACCGTTATATTAGAGCAAAGTGGTTCTTAAAAAGACCTATTGTCAGGTAAAATTAGCAATGTTGACCTCGTTATTGTTTGTAATCTGTTGATAAACTGTGTTTTGATAAAACTTGCGCCGCAAGTAATCGCCTGTTATTTATCCACCATATAGTGCTAGCTACTGGCAAAGAAGTATCTCTAAACATGATTTAGCACGTAGCTACCAACATAAACTCTTAGATCAGCTAAGCCACGGGCGTAAAGAGTCTTCTTAAGGGGATTCCACACGTAGCTATGGAGGGTTAGCCGCTATATAGGGGTAGCTACGGGCATAGAAGCATCTCTAGCCATGATTCAGCACGGAGCTTCCTGTTTATAGGCTTATATTTTTAAGCGTTGTGCTTACATTGGCTTCTGGAAGCATCTACTGCACCAGGCTTTCGCAATATCGTCGTCATTGTTTTTTGTAATCGGCTGATAGTGTGTGTTTTGATAAAACTTGCGGCGCAAGTAATCGCCTGCTGTTATTCCCCACAGTTTCCTTTAAGCCATTGAACTTTTTAATCTTTTGAATGTTTGATTTATATAGTTTTACAATATTTTTTTATAACTTTGAATAAGTATTAATAAACCTAAATAAATCCATTGTAATAATTAAATGTAATAATTAAATTTATTTATTATGAAAGCTATTAAAAAAATTTCAGTTCTGTTAGCATTTTGTGCTATCTCTTTTGCAGGTTATAAGGCCTACTCTTTCTTAGCTACATCTGAGTTGGATGTGTTAATTAGATCAAATGTGGAAGCATTGGCCAGTATGCAAAAAGTGGATGAGGCTTGTGAATGGAGAGATGATTGTGATTGTACAGTTGGTACTGCTTCTTCTGATGGGAAGAATTACACAACCACTTACTCTAATCATGGGTATCGTTAGACTTTATAACTTATGATACATCAATTACGAGAAGTATTGGTATGTTTGTTATTAGTATCACAGTTATTGATTAGCTGTGGTACTAATACTGATTCTGTGGATGGATTTACGAATGAGATTCATCTCAAGCATAAATCTGTTGCCGATGAATTAATGATATCATCAATAAGTGGTCTATTTGTGATGGATTCTCTTATTGTGATGATGAACCCTTCACAAGGTACAGGAGATTACTCTTTGTTTACCTTTGTTGATCCATATGAAAATAAGATTTTAGGTAAAGGGGGTAATCTTGGGCGCGGACCTGAAGAGCTTTTATGGATAAAGAATTTATCTTATCTGGATGAAGAGAAGAATAGTTTTGAGGTTTTTGATAATATAGGTAATAGTGTTGCTAGTTATAACATAAAACGTATAGCAGATAGTGTAGAGTTGAAATTTAATAAACAAATTAAAATTCACGGGGAACTTTCGGAT
>CAZYQA010000136.1:0-6375 GCA_964649555.1 uncultured Muribaculaceae bacterium | reverse complement strand
ATTTTCCATAGGTAGGCACGGTTATACAATCTACTTATAAGCTATAACAACTCACAGCAAATCACCCACAAAAATAATTGAAAAAAATTGCATAAAAAAAACGTAATAAAAAAATATGTGGGTAAAACCGCGTAGAATGTTATTTCTATTAAATACCAAATTTATTTTTTAACCTATGAACAGAAAGAGAACTATTAAACAAATTCTGTATGGACTATCCGTTGCTGTGCTATTATTTGCAGCCAACATAGCTTATGCACAAAACAACTCATTAGTTATAAAATGTAACAATGAGCCATTAAAAAAAGTCTTACAACAAATCAGTGATCAGACGGGATATAAATTCATATATACCGACAAAGTAAAAACCGATGAACTCAAAATCACACTCGATTGCAAAGACGAGTCACTAAGCCAAGTGCTTGCTAAAGCACTATCACCACTAGGACTCTCATATATAATCAAAGACAATCAGATCATTTTGAGCACAAAAGAGATTATCAACAGCACTCCGGCACAAACACAAAAAATACTAAGCCTGAATGGAGTTATCGTTGATGACTTGGGAGAGCCAATCCCCGGAGCCTCTGTTGAAAACTTAAATAGCAAACAAATAGTAGCTACCAATGATAATGGAATGTTCAGCATCAATGCACAGATTGGAGACAACATAGCAATCAACTCTATCGGCATGGATCAAAAATTGGTAAAGATCAATAACGGTTCCAACCTAAGTATCATCCTAAACCCGAGCAGCGTAGCACTAAGCGACGTAGTAGTAACCGGATACCAGACACTATCAAAAGAGAGATCCACAGGATCATTTGCCGTAATCACATCAAGCAGCTTGGAGAAAAAACTTCAACCCTCACTATCATCAATCCTAGAGGGGCAATCAGCTGGTGTTGTACTAAGCAAAGATGGAAAAATGGAGATCAGGGGAGTATCCACAATCAACGGAAACAAAGAGCCATTAATCGTACTAAACGGATACCCGCTAATAGGTGACGGAGTAGGCTTAGAGAGCATCAACCCCGATAACATAGAGAACATCACCATCCTAAAAGATGCGGTAGCGGCATCAATCTACGGATCGAGAGCCTCAAACGGAGTAATCGTAATCACAACCAAAAGCGCAAAAAAAGGGACAATCAGCGTAGGATACAAAGGCTCATACAGCATAAACCTAAAACCAGATCTAAAAAAGCTAAACCTATCATCCACAGAAGACTTCATGGATGCAGAGCTTGATTTATACAATCAGAACCCCAACAGCTACCTATCATCCTACAATACATACTATAGGTTATCAGACTACACATACCTACTGATGGCAAAAGATAGAGGGATGATTACCCCAGAAGAAGCTGACAAGCAAATCTCATTACTAAGTAAAAACAACGCACTACAACAAATCGAAGATAATCTTATCAGAGCAAGACAAACACAACAACACAGTGTAAACCTTAGTGCAGGGTCAGACAAAAACCTATTCAATGCAGTAGTAAGATACGTTGGAGAAGCAGGAAGCCTAAAATACGACAAATCAAATAAATTCTATGTAGATATAGATAACGACTGGAAACCCACAAATTGGTTCTCATTCAAAATCTTCTCAAACATAAATTACAATAACGATCAAAGCAGCTATGAAGGGTGGCAAACACTTACTAGATTTGACTATGACTGTAAAATGTATCCATATACACAGTTATACGATGAATCCGGTAATGCAACACCATTTATGCCTGTAGGCCAAAGGAGAATTGACACATACAATACATACCCCGGAATGAAATCTGTTTACTACCATCCAGAAACAGACATAGCCAATCACCTTATCAACTACGAAAGGCTACAAGTACGCTTAGGAGGTAATATCAATGTCAAATTTGCAGATTTCCTATCAGGCAGTGTAGGAGGATCATGGATCAAAGGCTCTACCACCAATAAAACGATAGCAGACGCAAAATCATTCATGATGAGATCTGCGTATAACGATGGAACATCTGCTACCAACCCAACAAAACACTACATCCCGGATGGAGGAAAAATAGATGAAAACCGTGGTACAATCATGTCGTGGGTATTAAGAGCACAATTAAACTTCAACAAAACCCTGGCAAATGAGAAACATAGAATAACTGCTATGTTGGGTAGCGAGATAAGCAAAGACACATACGAAAGAACATACATGCCAACAAGATTGGGATACGACCCTATCTCAGCCACATACAACTCAGGATTCAGTATCCATGATTACAACAATAACGTAAACAACATGTCTGGAGATATGCTATTCCAAAATAAGCCACAATACCTAGGCACATTACTATACGGAGGAAGCACATTATATAACAGTGACTACGGGGTAAGAGACAATAGGTTTGTATCATGGTACGGAAACGCCTCTTACGAATTTAACAACAGATACCAAGTTACTGGAAGTATCCGTTTAGACCTTACAAACTTCTTTGGAACAGACCCTAAATACAGATACAAACCAACATGGTCTGTAGGAGGAAACTACAGAATCTCAGAAGAAGAGTTCTTTGCAGACTTCAAACACATAATCAACAGATTGAATTTAAGAGCATCCTATGGTGTAAACGGAAATATCTCATTAAACAATACCCCATACCTTATACTACAAGTGGGAGCATACGACCCTACAATGGGAGGTGTATCATACGGAGTAAACTCATATCCTAATAACCAATTGAGATGGGAGAAAACAAACATCTTAAATATAGGATTAGAATTTGGCGTATTGAACAACAGATTAAACATAGGAGTAGATTACTACAACAAGAAAAGTACCGACCTTATCGCAAACGAACAAGTTGACCAAACCTTGGGTATGACATCACTTCCACAAAATGTAGGTGGAGTAACCAACAGAGGAGTTGAAATCACTCTAAATGGAGATGTTATCAGAAAAGGCGACTTCTCATGGAACAGTTCCCTTATTGCCAGCTACAATAAAAGTAATGTAAACTACTACAATGTAAGTATGCCATATTTCGGATCATACGCAAAAGCACTTCCACAAATGGTGCAAGGTTACCCAATGGATGGATTCTGGGGAGGGCGATTTGCAGGATTAGATGAAAAAGGAACAGCTTTATACTATAACAAAGCAGGAGACAAAGTAGAAGGCGGATCATTAAAAGGGGAAGACGCAGTTTATCTAGGTACACAAAGACCACCACTAGACATGAGCTGGACAAATTCATTCTCATACAAAAACTGGGACTTATCATTCATGTTTATCGGAAAATTCGGACATAAATACAGAAAAGATAATTTCTCAGGCTCAAATTATAACAATAGACATGTATCAGAAAGATGGAGAGAGCCGGGTGATGAGGCTACAAAGATCTACCCTAAACTAACGTCATGGAATATGGATATGTTCTACTACCCATATAGCGACCACTTAGTAGCTAGCGCTAACTACGTAAAATTAAGAGATCTTACACTTGCATACAACTTCCCTAAAAAATGGATAAGCAAAATCAAGCTAACAAATCTTAAATTATACTTCCAAACCAGAAACCTATTTTATATCACAGCAAAAGGTGTAGATATAGACCCAGAGATTGCAGAGCTAAATGTTACAGGGGGTACAGGCGCAATGACAAGCCAAGGATTTACATCACTACAGTTAAGACCTGAATTTTTCTTCGGAATTTCAGTTAATCTATAACCTTTAATTTTAATATATATGAAAAGAAATATACTTATAATACTATCTTTAGCAGTAGCACTCCAATCATGCGCTGGATTCTTGGATGTTAAGCCGGCAGGAAAGCTCACACCCGAAACAGGAGATGTAGCATCCTTCAACAACCTGCTAAACCACGCCAACACCATTAGTTATATATTCTCAAACAATAATAACGGAAGCTCCCTACCATATCTATGTGATGATGTAGAGATGTCAGAAAATCAAGCAGAATTTGCATGGTACAACGGGCATCCCAATATCGACTGTTATTTTGCTCACACCTATAAGCAACCTTATGGTAACCCAGACGTACACGACTACTACTGGAACTGGGGAATCTACAGAGCCACACAATACTTCAACACCTGTATTGATGGAATAAACGGGATTATCACTCCTGAAGTAGAGCAAGAAGGGAAAGCCGTGATAGCACAAGCAACCGTAGGCAGAGCATGGAGCTACTTTATAGGAGCATTAGGCTATGGCCCTGTATATAAGCCAAACGGAGATAATAGCTACAGAACGATACCTTACAGAGCAACAGGTAATACAAATGCACCAATGGAAGACCTTAGCACTATGGAAGAAATTTTCCAAAGAGTAAGCTCAGAGATTCACTCACAGATGAATTATATCCCCGAGATGGTATCATCAAACACCAGATTCGGCAAAATCCAGACCTACGCATTCCTTGCTTACTACCACCTATTTACACAAAAATATGACAGTGTAGCAATCTACTCAAACAAAGCCCTAGAGATGGCAAGCAAACAAAACGGAGGAAAAGATAATTTATTCTTTGACATGAATAAGTTCTCATGGGCAGACCCTAAGGTAGCCACAGATCCTGACAACAGAAACGGAAGCTCAGTAAACACAGCACAAGGTGAGGTTGCCTTAACAGCTACCTACCACAGAGAAAACTGCTTATACAGAACCTCAGCACATGTATCGGGTACAAACATATACCCGGCTGCCGAATACCTCGCACTATTCGATGAAAGCACAGATTTAAGAAGAGAATACTTCTTTTTTGAATACAACGGATACAAAACCACAAACGGTGGTATAGTTTATGATGATGGAAGAAAAATCCTGAACTATCAAACCAAACTATCGAGAACATCGGGGTATACATATCCTGAGATCCTACTAATGCGTGCCGAGGCCAACGCCAGATTAAACAACATTAGTAGCGCACTAGAGGACTTGAACTATTTGAGAAAATTAAGACACAAAACCGGAACACCTGAAATCAACATTACAGGGCAAGACAATGTGATTAATGAGATAATAAACGAAAGAAGAAGAGAACTACCAGTGGGATCGCCAAAAAGATTCTTTGATCTAAAAAGATTTACCAACGAGATTGGCAAACCTTGGGCAAAAGAGAGCATCACACACATCGTTCAAGGAGTAACATACTCCCAAAAAGTAGACTCCGATTTCTTTGTATTACCAATCACAAATGAAGTTCTAAGATGGAATCCTCATTGGAATGTACCACTTGACGAAACAAATTGGAGTAATAATAAATAAAAACTATTCACATGAAAAAAATTCTATTAATTCTAGTATGTATCCTATCATCATTCACCATTTACGCCCAAGATGGAGTAAAATGGGAAGAGGGTACTTTTGAGCAAGCATTAAAAAAAGCCAAATCGGGCAAAGGTGGTAAAAAACTTGTATTCCTAGATTGCTACACAACATGGTGTGGCCCATGCAAGCACATGGCTAACGTAGTATTCCCAACCAAAGAAGCAGGCGACTACTTCAACAAAAACTTTGTAAACATCAAAATCGACATGGAAAAAGGGGAAGGCATTGAGCTTGCAAAAAAATACGCCATAGCTGCTTACCCAACGTTCCTTATCTTAGACGCTGACGGAAACGAGGTAGGGCGTGTTGTAGGTGGAGGAGACATTAATTCCTTCATCCAAAAAGTAGAAGGAGCAAAAGATGTAAAAAACTCACCTAGCTATTTAAAATCTGCTTATGAAAACAGCAAAACTATGGATAATGCAGTTGCCTACTTAAACAAATTAGAGCAATCCTACATGACAAAAGATATAGCTGATTTCTTTGCAGCAAACCTAAACAGCTTTAAAGTAAACGAAATATTATCATACCCATTATGGAAATATTTCAAAGGCACGCTATCATCAAACATCAGCAACCTTGATTATGTGATCAGCAATAAAGCAGTAGCAAACTCAACACTAGGCAGCGACATTACAAACAGCACAATTACCAACACTTATGCACAAATGCTAATGTCATACCTATCAGGTAGAAAAGAGCTCACAAAAGAAGAGGTAGCAAACTACGCTTCAACTATCAAACTGCTTGCAATTCCATCAGACAAAGTATCACCATACATTGCAAACGTAGCTATGCTATACTCTGAGGGTAAATCAGAAGAGATTGCAGCACTATACAACTTCAACAACTTTATCTCATACACTTCTTTTGAAATTCAACCTATCGAAAGAATCTTCGCAGGTATGAAAGAGACAACAAAAGAGCAAATAGAGAAATACTACGCAGAGAAAGAAGCCTTCTACAAAAAACAAATGGAAGGATGCGCAGGATGGAGAGATATGTTCATCAAAGCTAAAACAAAATAACCCTTACTTAATAAA